>NZ_JBGNYC010000032.1:0-56230 GCF_051844275.1 Cellulosimicrobium sp. CpK407 | reverse complement strand
TCCGATCTCGGCGTTGTGGCCCGCGACGATCATGCAGATGCACCCGCACGCGACGGTGCTGGTCGACGACGCGGCGGCCTCGCGCCTGCAGCTCGGGGACTACTACCGCCAGACGTACGCGTCCAAGCCGGACTGGCAGGGCCTGTAGACCCTCCGCCGGGCGCCGAGAACGACGCCGCTCGCCGTCGAGCACGACGTTGCTGTCGCTTTCGCCCCGATAACGACACCAGTGTCGTTCTCGGCGCCGGACATTCACCCGGCATCGAACTGGACGCCTGTCCAGTTGCCTGTCTAGCGTGGGGGACAGCCGGTGCCCGTACGCTCAGCCCCCTGCCAGTGCGGGCACCGGCGATCACGGCGGTGCCGCCTCACGCGTCCGACACGCCCGCGCCCTTGCCACCCCGAACCGCCGGTCCGCCGGTGGCACGGTCGCGCCCCAGGACGGTACCCGTCGCGCTCGACCGACCACGACCCGACGGGACCCACCATGAGCACCACGACCGGACGCCGCACCCTGGTGCGGGCCACCACCGCCGCCCTCGCCGCCTCCGCCGCGCTCCTCGCCGGCCCGGCCGCCCACGCCGCGGAGGACGACACCTACGTGCCGTCCCAGCCGTCGATGCGCCTCACGACCCTCGTCTCGGCGTGCGAGGACGACGCCGCGTACCTCGACTACGCGATCGAGGTCGAGGGCACCGACCACGACACCGTCACGGTCACCTGGATCAACCCCGACGGCGAGAGCGTCGTCACGTCCGGGCTGCCGCTCCAGGGCCGCCTGCTGTGGCCGGGCTCCGTCGTCGACGACCAGGGCAAGGGCGTCGACTGGCCGGGGTGGCGCCTCGAGGACGGCGAGTGGGTCGAGGGCGACGAGTACGACTGGGTGCGCCCCGCCGTCGACGTGAGCTTCGAGGTCAACCCGCACGTCCTGGTGACCACGGTCTACCCGCCCTCGTCGCCCGACTGCGCGACGAACCCGCCCGGGCACGACGACCCGGTCGAGGTCGTCCCCGTCTCGAACGAGGTGAGCGCGTCCGCGTCGAACCCGAGCCTGGCGGAGACCGGCGCGACGGTCGGGCTGTACGCGGCCCTCGCCGCCGGCCTCGCCGCGGTGGGCGCCGCCATCGTGCTCCTGTCGCGCCGCGCGCGCCGAGGCTGAGACCCCCGCACCACCACCCCGCGACGCCCGCCGGACGCAGACCCCTGCGACCGGCGGGCGTCGTGCTGCGTCACGGCCCCTCCCCTTGACCCGCGCGCCCCCTCGGGCTACCTTCCTGACGTCAGACATCTGACGTCATCTGTTCAAGCGTCCTCGGCAGCGTCGCCGCGTTCCACGTCGTCCCCGCCGCGCCGAGCACCGACCGGAAGGAACGGCATGATCGGACACCTCCGCAGACCCGCGCGCCGCGCGCTGACCCTCGCCACCGCGCTCGCGCTGGGCGTGGGCGGTGCCGTCGTCCCCGTCACGACGGCGGCCGCGCACCACGCCACCCTCGCGCCGGACCACGACCTCGCTCCCGCGACGGGCGGCCCGGGCACGTACACCGAGCAGCAGCTCGCGACGAACGGCCAGGGCGGCTTCCCCAACTACCGGATCCCGGCGCTCACCGTCGCACCCAACGGCGACGTCCTCGCCTCCTACGACGGCCGCCCCACCGCGGCCGACTCCCCCGGGCCGAACTCGATCCTCCAGCGCCGGTCCACCGACGCGGGCGTCACGTGGGGCCCGCAGGAGGTCGTCGCTGCCGGGAAGACCACCGCGCCGATCGAGGGCTACTCGGACCCGAGCTACGTCGTCGACCGCGAGACCGGGACCGTCTTCAACTTCCACGTGAAGTCGTACGACCAGGGCTTCGGCGGCTCCCAGCCGGGGGTCGACCCGAGCGCCCGCAACGTCATCCACGCGAACGTGTCCGCCTCGACCGACGACGGTCGCACGTGGACCCACCGCACCATCACGGCCGACGTCACGGCCGACCTGGGCTGGCGCTCGCGCTTCGCCGCCTCGGGCCAGGGCATCCAGCTCCGCTACGGCGAGCACGCGGGGCGCCTGCTCCAGCAGTACACGATCATCAACGGCTCGGGGCAGTTCCAGGCCGTGTCCGTGTACTCCGACGACCACGGCGCGACGTGGCAGGTCGGGACCCCCGTCGGCACCGGCATGGACGAGAACAAGACGGTCGAGCTCTCGGACGGGCGCGTCATGCTCAACTCGCGCGACTCGGCGCGCTCGGGCTTCCGCAAGGTGGCCTACTCGACCGACGGCGGCGTGACCTACGGCGCGGTGACCCTCGACCGCGAGCTGCCCGACCCGACGAACAACGCGGCGATCGTGCGGGCGTACCCGAACGCGCCGCAGGGCTCCGCCGAGGCCAAGGTGCTCCTCTTCTCCAACGCCGCCTCGCAGTCCGGTCGCGTCAACGGCACGGTCCGCGTCAGCTACGACGACGGCGAGACCTGGCCCGTCGCACGGGTCTTCCAGCCGGGAGGCATGGCGTACTCCACCCTCGCGACGCTTCCCGACGGCACGGTCGGCCTGCTCTACGAGCCCGACGGCGGCGGCGGGGGCATCCGGTTCGCCAAGCTCGACCACGACTGGCTCCTCGCCGCGCCGAGCAGCACGCCGGGCGACATCGAGGTGACGCGAGCGAGCGTGACGAGCACGGCTCCCGCGGGCGGGTACGGCGTCGGCGACGTCGTCACGTACTCGTTCACGGTGACGAACCTGTCCGACGCCGTCACGACGGTCTCCCCGACCGGGGACCTCGAGCGGTTCGACCCGGCCCAGGGCGCGCCGAACTGCCGCTTCCGCGACCTCGCCGCGCGCGCCGCGTACACGTGCACGTCCGCGCGGCACACGGTCACGCAGGCCGACCTCGACGCCGGGTTCTTCGCGCCGCGCACGACCTGGACGTCGACCTCCGGCACGACCGTCACCACGGTCGAGCACGACGGCCCGGCCGTCTACTTCGGGGCGCCCGGGAACATCTCGGTCCAGGGGGTGCACGCGAACCCGCAGGAGACGTACGCCGTCGGCGACGTCCTGCGGTTCACGTACACGGTCCGCAACCTCTCCACGACGGCGACCTCGGTGGTCCCCACGGGCAACCTCGCCGGTCTCGACCCCGCGAACGCAGCCCAGAACTGCCGCTACCGCACCCTGCCGGCCGAGGGGTCGTACACGTGCACGTTCGCGCACCACGTGGTGACCCAGGGCGACCTCGACCGCGGGTCGTTCACGCCCGACACGACGTGGACGTCGACGGCGGGGTCGAGCGTGACCGTCGTCGAGCTCGACGGTCCGACGGTCGAGCTCGGCAGCGCGGTCCCGCTCGACGTGCGGGCGACGAGCCGGTGCCTCGCGGGCCGGGCGTACGTGGCCGTCACGGCGCGCAACACCGGGGACGCCCCCGCCGACGTCACCCTGCGCACGCCGTACGGCGAGCGCACGGTCGCGGGCGTGGCCCCGGGCGGCTCGGCGTACCAGTCGTTCGCGGTGCGCACGGCCTCGGTCGACGCGGGGACCGCGAGCGCCGCGACCGGACCCGGTTCGGTCGAGGCCGCCTACGCGGCCACGACCTGCGCCTGACGCGCGAGCGCCGCGCACCCGGTCGAGCGACGCACCCCGACGTGCGTCACACGACCGGGTGCGCGGCGCTCGGCGCCGGCACGTCGACCGTCCGCCGCGACAGCAGCGCCGCGACGAGGAAGCACACCGCCCCGACGAGCGTGCCCGCGTCGTCCCACCACTCGCTCACGTAGGTGCCCGTGGCCGGGGAGACGTACGCCCCGACCGCCGACGCGCCGAACGCGACGGACCCGACCAGGTTGAGCCACGTGCCGTGCCAGGTGCGGGCGTCGCGGTCCCACAGGTGCCCGCGGTCGCGCGTCGCGACGACGGCGAACGCCGAGGAGACGAGGAACGCGACGGACCCGTAGGCGTCGGGCTTCCAGCCCACGCCCAGCCGCGTCGGGTCGTGGACCGCCGCCACGAGCGCCGCGGTCGTGCTCACGTTGAAGCAGAGCGTGCCGACGAGCTGGACGGCCGCCGCCCACCAGTCCCACCGGTCGGCCGGGTGGGTCCCGGCACGCGGCGGACGCCGCCCGCTCAGGCCGAGCTGCACGAACGCGGCGGCGGTGAAGAACACCGCGCCGACGACGAACGTGACGTTCGTGGCCACCGCGCCGACGGCGTCGGCGTAGGGCGGGAGCGCCCCGACGAGGAAGCACAGCGAGCCGACCGCGAACCCCCACGCCTCGCGCCGCAGACGACGCTCCCGCCGGTCCACGACCGTCAGTGGTGGAAGCCCGAGCGTCGGCCCTCGGCGGGCATGGGCGACGTGAGCCCGTCGAGCCACGCCGTCTCGACCCGGATGTCCTCCAGCAGGTCGTCCGCGAGGTCGCGGCTCACGCCGTTGCGCACGACGATCCGCTGCACGGTGAGGTCGGCGAGGTCGTCGGGCATCGGGTAGGCGGGAACGAGCCATCCCTTCATGCGCAGCCGGTCCGAGAGGTGGTAGAGGTCCCAGTTCTCCGTGTGGCCCGGCCTGAGACGCCAGGCGAACACGGGGATGTCGGACCCGTCGTTCCACAGGTCGAACGCGCCGATGCCCTCGATCCCGTGCGCGAGGTACTTCGCGACGTCCTGGCACTCCTGCTGGATCGCGGTGTACCCCTCCCGCCCGAGCCGCAGGAACTGGTAGTACTGCAGCAGGACCTGGGCGCCGGGCCGGGAGAAGTTGAGCGCGAGGGTCGGCATGTCCCCGCCGAGGTAGCTCACGCGGAAGACCAGCTCCTCGGGCAGGGCGTCGAGCGTGCGCCACACGACCCAGCCGACGCCGGGGTACACGAGGCCGTACTTGTGGCCCGACGTGCTGATCGAGTGCACGCGCTCCAGGCGGAAGTCCCACACGACGTCCGGCTGCAGGAACGGCGCGATCATGGCGCCCGACGCCCCGTCCACGTGGATCGGGACGTCGAGACCGGTCCGCTCCTGGAGCGCGTCGAGCGCCGCCGCGATCTCCTGCACGGGCTCGTACATGCCCGTGTAGGTGACGCCCATGATCGCGACGACGCCGATCGTGTTCTCGTCGACGTACTGCTCGAGAGCGCTGCCGTCGAGGCACGGGTGCTCCTCGGTGATGGGCACGTAGCGCGCCTCGACCTCGAAGTAGTTGCAGAACTTCTCCCAGCACACCTGCACGGCCGAGCTCATGACGAGGTTCGGCCGGTCCGCCGGCTTCCCCGCGGCCCGTCGCGCGAGCTGCCACCGCCGCTTGAGCGCGAGGCCTCCGAGCATGCACGCCTCGGACGACCCGATGGTCGACGTGCCGATGCAGTCCCGCACGTCCGGCACGTTCCACAGCGACCCGAGGATGCGCCAGCAGTTCTCCTCGACCGCAGCCGTGCGCGGGTACTCGTCCTTGTCGACCATGTTCTTGTCGTAGACCTCGGCGTAGAGGCGGTCCGCCTCGTCGCCCATCCACGTCGCGACGAACGTCGCGAGGTTGAGGCGCGAGTTGCCGTCCAGCATCACCTCGTCGTGGACCACCTGGTAGGCGGACGTCGGCTCCATCTCGGCGTCCGGCAGGGTGAAGCGTGGCGCCACCGCCCGCACGCCGGGTCGCGTGTAGGTCGGGCGCAGGACGTGCTGCTCGTCGGTCATGCTGGTTCCTCCCGACACGCCGGGTTCCGGCTCGTTCGATGGTCCTGGCGAGGTCGCGTCAGGCGAGGGCCTTGGCCTTGAGAGCGGAGAACTCCCGCTCGTCGATCGCACCCGCGTCGAGCAGCGCCTTCGCGTCCGCGATCTGCGACGACGGGGACGAGCCCGCGACGCCGCGGATGTACGCGTCGGTCGCCGCCTGGGCGCTCGCGACGCTCTGCGCGTGCCGCTCGCCCATGCCCTTGCCGCGCGCGATCAGGTAGACGAGCGCCGACAGGAACGGCACGACGATCAGCGCGAGCAGCCACACCGCCTTCCACCACCCGCTCAGGTGCCGGTCGCGGAACAGGTCCGCGACGATCTGGAAGAGGATCACCAGATACATGACGAAGAAGAACCACCACACCATGAGCCAGAACCAGTCCCAGAACGTGTCCATGTCCGTGCCTTTCGTGTCGGGGTCGTCCTCGCTCAGTCCGCGAGGATGCGTGCTTTCTGCGCCTCGAACTCCGCGGGGCTGAGCACCCCCTGGTCCCGCAGCGCGGCGAGCTGCGTGAGCTGCGCGATGCGCGCGTCCATGTCCGGCGCCGCCGCGGGCTCGGGGGCAGGCGGCGGCGCGTAGGCCGGCTGCGGGGCCGCGTACTGCTGCGGGGGCGGCGCGTACTGCGGCTCCTGCGCGGCCTCCTGCGCGGCCCAGCGCCCCGCCTGGCGACGGGAGACACGGTTGGAGACGGCGGTCGCGGTTCCGGCGACGACGGCGGTGCGCGCGACACCGCGGATCAGTCCAGGCACGGGGTCCTCCTTCGGGCGGCCGGATCAGGCGTCCGGCTCGGTGGCGTCCAGCGACGCGATGAGCGCCTGGACCGGGATGCGCCCGCTCGCGACGAGCTGGGCGCTGTTGCGGCGCAGGGCGGTCGCGAAGGGCGCCGCCCAGACGTTCTCGTAGACCAGCACGACGGCCGTCATGCCGGGCTCGACGGCGCTCGCGGCCTCGTCGAGGTCGTCGTCGCCGAGCAGGCCCGACCGAGCGCCCTCGAACACCGCGAGCTCGGTCGACCCGTCGTCGAGCTCCTCGAGGCCGAGGCCGACGACGCTCCCGTCGTCCTCCCGGCGCACGACCACGAGGTCGAGCACCCGGATGATCCCGCGGTCCACGAGGTCGACGAGGTGCGGGAAGGCGGCGTCGCCCGTCGCGCGGTCCGTCGGCAGCTCGATGACCAGGAAGTCGATCGGCCCGCTCTCCTCGAGGTCGCCGAGCTCGCTCCCGACCCCGTCGCTGAGTTCCTGCGTCATCGTCGCGTCCTCTCCGCGTCCGTCCCGCGCGCCGTGCGCGGGTGTGTCCTCAGGCTCGTCGTCGCCGTCGGCCGCGTCCTCACCCAGAACGAGTGAACTCCCGACCGGCCGCGCCGCCCGGCGCCTACCGGTCCGTCCCGTCGGTCGCGGGCAGCAGGTACTCCACGTGCACGGCGTCGATGCGTCCGTCGAGCGCGAACGGCATGCGGTCCGCGTACGCTCGTGACACCGCGCCGCCGTACGCGCGCCCGACGTCGAGGCAGTCGTTCGCGGAGAACAGCAGCGGCGCGCTCACGGGCACCGTGCCCGAGCCGACGTCGGCGCCGTCGACGCGGAGGACGACCTCGAGCGGACCGCCGGGCCGCGGCTCGACGTACGTCGTCACGACCTCCACCGTGTGGTCGCCGGCCGCGAGCGGTGCGCTCGACCGGACGACGGTCCGCTGGATGAGGAACAGGTTGTACTCGTACGTGAGGACGCCGTCGAGGAGGAAGCACGTGAGCCCGCCGCCCGCTCCCCCGAGCTTGTAGAGGACGCCGTTCGCGGCGTCGGGCACGGAGAGCCGGATCTCGACCCGGTTGGGGCGGTTGCCCAGCGCGGGCGCGCAGAACTCCGGGACGCGCACCGTGTCCCCGGACAGGTCCCACTCCGTGTACGGCGGGCTGATCCGGTCCTCGGGGTGCATCGCCGGGACCCACAGGCCGCCGCCCACGGGCAGGACGTCGTTGCGTGCGGCCTCGATCGCGAACAGCTCCTTGAGCTGGGCGAGCTTCTCGGGGTGCTGCGCGGCGAGGTCGTGCGCCTGGCTCCAGTCCTCGTCGAGGTGGTAGAGCTCCCAGGGGTCGTCGTCCGGGGTCCAGGTCCGGATCCCGGCCGGCATCCCCTGCACCCACGGCAGGCGCGGACCGGTCGCCGAGGCCATCCAGCCGTCGGCGTAGATCGACCGGCTGCCCATGATCTCGAAGTACTGCGTCCGACGACGGCCCTCGGCACCGGCGTCGTCGATCGAGTACGCGAAGCTCGTCCCGTCGATCGGGTCCTGCGGGACGCCGTTCACCGTCTCGGGGTGGGAGATGCCGAGGATCTCGTAGATCGTCGGCACGAGGTCGACGACGTGGTGGAACTGCGTGCGCGGCACGGGGTCCGGCTCGATGCGACCGGGCCAGCTCACGAACATCGGGTTGCGCGTGCCGCCCAGGTGGGACGCGAGGAGCTTCATGCCCTGGTACGGCGACGACCCGGCCCACGCCCACGCGGCGTGGTACTGGTTGTCCGTCGCCGGGGTGCCGAGGGCGTCGAGCCCGCCGAGCTCCTCGAGCGCGGCGAGGTGCTGCTCGACCGTCGAGGGGATGCCGTTCTGGGCCAGCAGCTCGCTGATCGTCCCGTTCTGCCCCTCGCCCGACGACCCGTTGTCGCCCCAGATGTAGACGACGATCGTGTCGTCCGCGTACCCCAGCCGCTCGACCTCGTCGAGCAGCCGGCCGGCCTGCACGTCCGCGTGCTCGCCGAACCCGGCCGCGACCTCCATGAGCCGCGCCTGGAACGCCTTCTGGTCGTCGGGGATGTCGTCCCACCCGGCGAGACCGTCCGGACGCGGCGTGAGCTCGGCGTCCTCGGGCACCCAGCCCGCCGCCTTCGCGCCCGCGAGCGCCCGCTCCCGGTAGACGTCCCAGCCGTCGTCGAACGCCCCGGCGTACCGGTCCGCCCACTCCTTCATGATGTGGTGCGGCCCGTGCAGCGCGCCGGTCGCCCAGTAGACGAAGAACGGCTTGTCCGGCGCGTTCGCCTTGTGGTCGCGGAGCCAGCGCATCGCGTCGTCGGCGATGTCCTCGCTGAGGTGGTACCCCTCCTCCGGGGTCTTCGGCGGGAGCGTCGGGGTCGTGTTGCGCACCAGGTGCGGCTCGTACTGCGACGCCTCGCCCGCGAGGAAGCCGTAGAAGTACTCGAACCCGTACCCGGTGGGCCAGCGGTCGAACGGGCCGGCCGCCGTCGTCTCCTCCGCCGGGGTGTTGTGCCACTTGCCCCACGCTCCGGTCGCGTAGCCGTACTGGCGCAGCACCTCGGCGATCGTCGCGCTGCTCTTCGGGATGTGCCCGGAGTAGCCGTCCCAGTCGTTCGCGAGCTCCGCGATCTGCCCGTTGCCGACCCGGTGGTGGTTGCGCCCGGTGAGCAGGGACGCGCGCGTCGGGGAGCACATCGCGGTGGTGTGGAACCGGTTGTACCCGATGCCGTTCGCGCGGACCCGGTCGAGCGTCGGGGTGCGCACGGCGCCGCCCAGCGTCGTCGGGAGCGCGGGCCCGGCGTCGTCGATGAGGATCACGACGACGTTCGGGGCGTCCGCGGGCAGGTGCCGCTCGGGCGGGCGCGGAGAGTACGTGGACTCCTGGATCGTGCGTCCGGCGACGCTGCCGGACCGACGGGGCGGGAACGGCAGCGATCGCTCGGCGGGCAGCGGCGGTCCGACGACCGTACGGCGGGGCTCGTCACTCATCGACTTCTCCTGTCTGTCCAGGACCTCACGGACGGCGCTCTCGACCGTAGGTCCGCCACCACGGGCAGGGCATCACGCAGATCGCGCGAACGACGCTCCCGCGCTCCGGGCCCGGCTAACCTCGGTCGCATGGCGCACCTCGTGACCGACCTGGAGGACTACACCCCGCGGATCTCCGAGGCGGTGGTCGCGGACCTCCGGTCCCGCCTCCGCGCGACCCGGTGGGTCGACGCCCCGGACGGGCTCGGGTGGGACGCCGGCACCGACGTCGCGTACCTGCGCGACCTCGTCGCGTACTGGGCCGACGGCTTCGACTTCGCCGCGCACCAGGCACGGCTCTCCGCGCTCCCGAGCCGGCGCGCCTCGATCGACGGCACCCGCGTCCACCTCCTCCACGCGCTCGCGAGCCCGCGTCCTGGCGACCCGTCCCCGCTCCCGCTCCTGCTCGCGCACGGCTGGCCCGACTCGGCGTGGCGGTACCGCAAGGTCGTGCCGCTCCTGACCGACGCGGGCGAACCCGCGGCCCCGGGTGAGGCGGGTCGACGCACCTTCGACCTCGTCGTCCCCGACATGCCCGGCTTCGGGTTCTCCGACGTCCCCTCCGGCCCGGCCCCGGACAACCGGACGGTCGCCGCCCTGTGGGCGGAGCTCATGACCGCCCTCGGCTACGACCGGTTCCTCGTCGCGGGCGGAGACATGGGCAGCCACGTCGCCCGGTTCCTCGCGCTCGACTTCCCCGACCGGGTGATCGCGGTGCACCGCACCGACGCCGGGCTGCCCGTGTTCACGGGCGACCCCGCGTCCCTCACGCCCCAGGAGCGCGACTGGCTGGAGGAGAGCGCGCGGTGGCGCACGGCCGAGGGCGGCTACGCCGCCGTGCAGGCCACCAAGCCGCAGTCGCTCGCGGTCGGCCTCACCGACTCCCCCGCCGGTCTCGCGGCGTGGGTCGTCGAGAAGCTGCGGTCGTGGAGCGACTGCGGGGGCGACCTCGAGTCGGTGTACACGCGGGACGAGGTCCTCGACCTCCTCACCGAGCACTGGGCGGCCGCGAACGTCGGGTCCGGCGTCCGCGCCTACCGGGCGAACGCCGCGATCCCCCGCGAGCAGCTCGCCCGCTACGTCGACGTGCCGTCCGGGTTCTCCGTGTTCGCGGGCGACGTCGTCCGGCCCCCGCGTGCGTGGCTCGACCGCGTCGCGCACACCGTGTACGCGACCGAGCCGTCGCGCGGCGGGCACTTCGCCCCGTTCGAGCAGCCCGAGGTCTACGCCCACGAGCTGCGGGCGTTCTTCGGCCGGTTCTAGCCGCCCGTCAGGCTGCCGTGCGCGCTCTCGTCGCTGGTCGTGGGCTCGGTGCCGGGGCTGCCTCTGCTGCCGCGGACCGGCTCCGGCGCAGGCGAGGGAGCCGGACGGTACGGCCGGCCGCACGCAGCGCCCAGGCGATCGCGAGGACGTCGACGGCCTCCTGGAGCCACGCGCCCACCACCGCCGGCAGAGCACCCGTGGTCGCGACGAGCATGAGGGCGACGCTCACGGCGATCCCGATCCAGATGCTCTGGCGGGCGACGTCGACGGTGCGGCGCCCGATCTCCAGCGTCTCGGCCACGCGCCCGACCTCGTCGGGGAGGATGACGACGTCGGCGGACTCGGTCGCGGCGCTCGAGCCGCGGGCGGCCATGGCGATGCCGACGTCGGCCGCGGCGAGCACCGGGGCGTCGTTGACGCCGTCCCCGACCATGACCACGGGCCGCTCGGGCACGTCGCGCACGGCCGCGACCTTGTCCGCGGGCAGGCACCCGGCGCGGACGTCGTCGATGCCGACCTGGTCGGCGACGGCGCGGGCCGTCGCCTCCTCGTCGCCCGTGACCATGAGGACGTGGCGGATGCCGTGCGCGCGCAGGCCGGCCACCGTCTCCGCCGCGTCGGCGCGCACCTCGTCGCGCAGGACGAGGCACCCGGCGTAGGCGCCGTCGACCGCGACGTGGACGGCGAGCTCGCCCGGGGTGAGCCCGGGCACGGGCACCTCGGACCCGGTCTGCTCGGCCACGAACGTCCGCTTGCCGACCACGACGCGGACGCCGTCGACGGTCGCGGTCACGCCACCGGCCGTCGTCTCGGTGACGTCCTGCGGCACCGGCAGCACGACACCGCGGGCCGTCGCGCCCCGCACGATCGCGTCAGCGAGCACGTGCACGGAGGCCTGCTCCGCCCCGGCTGCCAGACGCACCAGAGCGTCCGGGTCGAGGCCCCCCGCCGGGCGCACGTCGGTGAGCGCGGGTGTGCCGCGCGTGAGGGTGCCGGTCTTGTCGAAGGCGAAGGTCGCTGCCCGGTGCAGCTTCTCCAGCGTCGCGCTGGACCGGATGATCGCGCCACGGCGGGCCGCACGGCTCATGCCCGCCATGAACGCCACCGGCGCGCCGATGATGAGGGGGCAGGGCGTCGCCACGACGAGCACCTGGGCGAACCGGAGCGGTTCGCCCGAGGCCCACCAGGCGATCCCCGCGATCGCGAGCGCGAGCGCCGTGAACGGGAGGGCGTAGCGGTCGGCGAGACGCACCATCGGGGCGCGGCTCGCCGCGGCCTCCTCGACGAGCGCGACGATCCGCTGGTACTGCGAGTCCTCGGCGCGTCGGGTGACCCGGATCGTCACGGCGCCCGCGCCGTTGATCGCCCCCGAGTACACGGTGTCCCCCGCGACGCGCTCCTGCGGCAGCGACTCCCCGGTGAGCGACGCGTCGTCGAAGACCCCCGCGTCGGACACGAGGACGCCGTCGAGCGGCACGATCTCGTGCGCGCGGACCAGGACCCGCTCGCCCACCTCGACGTCGGCGACGTCGACGTCGCGCACCGCCTCGTCGGCGGTGAGGAGGTGCGCGGTACGCGGGGCGTTGGACACGAGCGAGGTCAGGTCCTTGCGCGCCCGGCCCGACGCGTACTCCTCCAGGGCCTCGCCGCCGGTGAGCATGAGCACGATGACGGCGGCCGCCCAGAACTCCCCCACCGCGATCGTCGACCCGATCGCCGTCACCGCGAGGATGTCGACGCCGAAGGTCCCCGAGCGCAGCTCCGCGACCATCGCGACCGCGGCCCGCAGCGCCATCGCGCCCGCGTAGACGCCCAGCACCCACGGCACGGCCTCGGGCCGCACCGCCGACAGCACGCCCGCGACGGCGATCACGGCGAGGGTCGCGGTCACGTACGGAAAGGCGCGCGCAGCAGAGAAAATGCGGCTCATGCCAAACATGTTTATCGATGATTCGCATTGATTCAAGCAAGCAGAGCCTTGCCGAACACCATTGATGGAAAGGCAAGAAAGGAAAGCCTCACCATAATGTGGGGGCCCGGGAATCGGGCGCCGGGGGCACGCGCTTCCTCCTCGGCGACCTAGCTCCCGAGGAGGCCGAGGGTCACGGCACGCTCCACGGCGGCGCCGCGCGTCGTGGCGCCGAGCTTGCGGTAGATCGCGCCGACCTGCGTGCTCACGGTGTTGCGGGAGACGAAGAGCCGACGGCCGATCTCGGCCATCGTGAGGTGGGTCTGGAGGTACGGCAGGAGGCGGAGCTCGGCCGGGGTGAGCGGCGGGGCGCCGCGCGTCGCGGCGACGGTCTCGAGCCGGGCCCGGAACGCGGCGACCTCGCCCACCAGGAGCCCCACACGGGGGCGGCGGCGCAGCAGCTCGGCCGCCTCGGCGGCGAGGTGGGTCGCCGTCGTGCGGTCCCCGAGGGCGAGGCACGCGTAGCCGAGCTGGAGCCGGACGCGCAGCGCGAGGTACGGCATGACGTACGTGCACGGCACGCGCGCCCGCATCCCGCGGGCGACGAACCGCTCCGCCGCGGTGCGCTCGCCCCGGTGCGCGGCGACGCGAGCACGCACGGCGAGAGCGATCGCCGTGGTCGAGTAGCCCTCCATGTGATGGTCGTCGACCGTGGCGACCGCGGCACGCGCGTGCCGTTCGGCCTCGTCCCACCGACCGTCGTCGATCGCGAGGATCCCCAGCTCCGCCTCGCTGAGCAGCACCGAGTCCGGGTTCCCCGCCTCCGTCCCGCACGCCACGGCCTCGACGAACGCCTCGCGCGCCGCGTCCCGGTCGCCCACGAGCAGGTGCGCGGAGCCGAGGAGGTGCAGCGCCTGGTCACGCCAGGGGCTCCACGCGGGCTCGTGCTCGACGGCGTAGGCCGCGCACGCGAGGGACGCCTCCGGCCCGTCGGCGCACATGGCGGCCCGCACCTGGCACCGGGCGGACTCGAGCGCGACCCGGTCCTCGTCGGGGAGGGGGTCGGCGTCGAAGCCCTCCAGCACGGCGGCCCACCGCTCGGCCGCCGGGGACTCGCCGAGCAGCAGCGCGCGCCACGCGGCGACCACCGTGAGCTCGGGGAACGCCTCGACCACGGCGTCGCCGAGCGTGTCGAGCCAGCGCGTCACGACGGCCACCCCGCCGTCCTGGTACGTCGACAGCGCGAGGCGCCCGACGAGGACGGCCGCCTCCTCGACGTCGCCCGCCGCGAGGAGGTGCTCGACCGCGCGGGCCTCCAGCCCCTCCTCGACGTGCCACGCGGCGGCGCGCCGGTGGAGCGGCGCGACGGCGTCGGGCTCGACCCGGTCGAGCTCCGCGAGCAGGAACTCGCGGAACAGCGCGTGGTAGCGGAACCAGCCGCGGTGGTGGTCGAGCGGGACCAGGAACAGGCTCGCGTCCTCCAGCTCGCGCAGCCGCTCCGCGGCGTCCGTGGTGCCGAGCAGGGCGTCGCACGTCGCCGCCGAGAGCTGGTCGAGGACGGCCGTGGCCCGCAGGAAGTGCTGGGTCCGCGCGGGGAGGAGGGTCATGCACTCGCGGTACAGGTAGTCGGCGACGAACCGGTCGGTCCCCGTGAGGGACGACGGGTCCTCGCCCTCGCGCACGAGCAGCGCGCAGAGGAAGACGCCCGTCGGCCAGCCCTCGCACCGCTCGACCACACGGTCCAGCGCCTCGTCCGAGACGACCCCGGCCGCGCGGAAGATCTCGCGCGCGCCGTCGGCGTCGACCCGCAGGTCGTCGGGGCCGACCTCGACGAGGTCGCCCTCCACGCGGCGTCGCGCGTCGTACCCCGGGGCGCGACGGCTCGCGACGACGACCTGCGACCCCCGCGGGACGCCGCCGAGCACGATCTCGAGCGCGTCCCGGCAGGATGCCGAGCCCGCCTCGTGGAGGTCGTCGACGAACAGGACGAACGGCGTGCCCGTGCGCGCGAGCGCCGACGCGAGCAGCGGGGCCGACCGGCCGAGCATCGCCGCGCCCGTGCCGCGCATCTCGGCCGCGACCGCGGCGACCTCGGGCGACACGCGCGCGCACGCGAGCGCGAGGAGCGTGAGCAGGGCGCCGGGGTCGTCGTCGAGCCGGTCGAGGCTGGCCCACGCGACCGCGCGGTCCTCGACGCTCGCCCACTCCGCGAGCATGGTCGTCTTGCCGTACCCCGGGGGAGCCGTCACCACGACGACCCGCGCGCCGTCGCGCCGCGCGCGCTCGACGAGCCCGCGCCGCGAGACCGCACCCCGGCGCGGCGCCGGAGGCTCGACCTTGCCCGCGAGCAGCGCGGTGCTGAGATCCGGTCGCGCGGTGACCGCCTGACGGCTCCCGTCGGACACGCGAGCAGCCTAGGAGCGGCCCCCGAGGCCCTCAACCGGAGCGGGGGAAATCACCCGGGGCGCCGGGGCGCGCCCTCCGCCGCCGCGTCGTCCGCGGCGGCGTCGGCGTCGTCCCACCCCTCGACGGGTTCCAGGCCCAGGGCGAGCGCGACCCGCGGCGCGGCCGCCACGACCGTCGGCAGCCCGACGACCGGCACGACCGCCGCGAGGACGCCCACCACCTCCGCCGGGTCGATCCCGGCCTCGACCGCGACGTCGATCTCGGCGCCGTACGTGGGGACCGACGCGCCGACGGCGACCGCGGCCGCGATCCGCACCAGGGCACGGTCGCGCCCGGACAGCGCGTCGTCCCCGAGCGCCGCGCCGTCGGCGACGCGCTCGTCGTTGATCGTGAGCCGCCGGAGCACCTCCGCATGGTCCACGCCGACCACCCACCCTTCCGACCCCGGCCCGGCCGGGGCCGCCCACCGCGCCTGTCCCCTGCCCGATCGCCCCTCCCCGCCAGCATGACGACGCCACGGCGCGGGGTCGTCACGCAGAACGCATGACGACCACGACGGGGCGCGGCGGCGCTCGTCCGGGTGCCGCGCCGCCCCAGCACGAACGGCGCGGCACCCCGATGGACCCTCAGGCCGGTCGGACGGCTTCCGACAGACCGATGAGGACGTCCCCGCCGGCGACGTGCTGCCCTGGCGCGCGGGCCAGGAGGATCTCGGTGAGCGCGGACTCGAGCGCGCGCGGCAGTCCGAGCGCGTGCAGGTGCGACACGCGCACCGACAGGGGCCGGTCCGCCGTGAGCACGCGGTGGGCGCGCTCCTTGTCGTCGTAGGGGACGCGAGCGCGGTCGAGCGCGGTGAACACGCGGGCCGCGACGTCGTTGTCCGCGAGGCGGGGGTCGTGACCGAGGTCGACGACGAGGCGGGACGTCGGTGCGACTGCCTCGACCGTGACGTGCAGCCCGTGGTCGTCGCGCTCGACGAGAGCGTCGGCAGGCGTGCCGTCGACCGTGACGACGGGCGCGACGTCGGCGGGGGCACGCAGGCCCCCGAGCGCCGGGAACGTCAGCGTCCAGCGCCGCGCCGCGGGGACCACGCGGACGTCGCCCTGGACGGGCCCGACGGCGGCGCGGCCCGCCGCCTGGTCGAACGTCACCGGCGTGCGCGCCTCGTGGGCGGGGTCCCCCGGGGTCTCCCGGAGCAGCCCGCCGGGGAGGCCACCCGACGGGAGGCCCTCCGCGTCCTCGACGAGGTCGAGCGCGCCGTCGGACCCGACGACGACGAGCACCTCGACGTGCTCGGGGTGCACGACGCCGTTGCCCGGGACGGTCGCGCCGTCGAGCGGCACGACCGCGCCGGTGCGCGCGAGGACGGGGATGCTCGCGAGGTCGCGATGCAGCCAGACCTCCCGGCCGCCGTCGTAGACGAGCCCGCCGAGCAGGTCGACCCACGTGCCCTCCGGGAGCCACGCGCGCACCGCGGCGGTTCCGGAGGCGCGGTCCGCCGGGGCGGTGATCGGCGCGACGACGAGCTCGGAACCGAAGAGGTACTGGTTGCGTGCCCTGTAGGCCTCGGGAGCCTCGGGCCACTCGTGGTAGAGCGGCTGGACGAGGGGGACGCCAGCGCGCGCGGCGCGGACGTTCATCGTGTGCAGGTACGGCAGCAGGCGGTGGCGCAGGCGCAGCGCCGCGACCTGCGCGTCGCGGGCCTCGGGGCCGAACGTCCACGGCTCCTTGCGCGTGAACGGGTTCCCCGCGGAATGCAGCCGCAGGATCGGGGAGAAGACGCCGAGCTGCACCCACCGCGTCGCGAGCTCGTCGTCCCTGGTGCCGTGCATGTGGCCGCCCACGTCGTGGCTCCACCACCCGTACCCGATGTTGCTCGCGGTCGCGGTGAAGTAGGGCTGGAAGTCGAGCGACTCCCACGAGATGACGGAGTCGCCCGAGAACCCGACCGGGTAGCGGTGGCTCCCCGGCCCGGCGTACCGGGAGAAGGTCAGGGCCCGCGTCGCCCGGCTCGCGGCGGCGCGCGACGCTTCACCCGCGTTGTCGAGGTAGTGCACGTGGTTGAGCATCCACAGCGGATCGATCCCGGGTACGCGCGAGACGCCGCCCTGCTGCCAGTCGACCCACCAGAAGTCGACGCCGTCGCGCTCGAGCCCGCGGTGCAGCACCTCGACGTAGGCGCGCAGGAAGTCGCGGTCGGTCGCGTCGAACGCGACCGGCTCGCCGCTCTCCGGGTCGAGCCCGAGCGCCTCCGCCATCGCCGGGTAGGCGTCCTCGAACGCCCGGACCCCGTCGGCAGGGTGCACGTTGAGCGTGACGCGGAGGCCGTCGTCGTGCAGCGACCGCAGGAACGCCGCCGGGTCGGGGAAGAGGTCGCGGTTCCAGGAGTACCCGGTCCAGCCGCTCCCGTGCCGGGGGTCGACGTCGGTCACGTGCCAGTCCATGTCGAGCACCGCGACCGACAGCGGGACGCCCTCGCGACGGAAGCGCCGCACGAGCTCGGCGTAGGAGTCGGCCGAGTACCGGTGGAACCTGCTCCACCACGTGCCGAGCGCGTACCGGGGCAGCACCGGCTGCGGCCCGGACAGCGCGTACAGCGCCCGGAGCGCGGCCCGGTAGTCGTGCCCGTACGCGAAGACGTAGAGGTCCTGGCGCGACCCGTCGCGCGGAGCGACCCAGCCGTCGTCGTCCAGGACGAGGCCGGCCGAGTCGTCGATCACGGCCCAGCCGTCGCGCGAGACGACCCCGGGGCCCAGCGGGACCGGGCCGTCCGCCTCGTCGAGCGTGCGCGCCGTCCCGCCGAGGTTGCCCGGCCCGTTCCCGACGGCGTCGGGCTCCACGGGGACGGCCGTCGCCGGGACGCCCGGCCCGCGCTGCCCGTACCGCCACACCCCGTGGTAGGCCGAGTGCGCGCCGAGCACCTCGACGCTGAGCCCGCTCGCGCTGAACGGCCCCCCGTCGTACCGCAGGCGCAGCCGGTCCGTGACGATCTCGACCCCGTCCGCGGGCCCGGTGCCGGGCCGGGTCACCCGGAAGTCCGGCACCGGCAGGTCGCGGTGCAGCGCGAACGCCGAGGCGCGGTCCTCGAACACGCCGTCCTCCGCGCGCTCGAGGCGCACCAACCCGTCGGCGAGCACCGTGATCCGGTACTGGTCGCCGAGGATCGTCGCCCCGGGGCGGGCGACGGGGCTGGTGGCGAGGCGGGGCGGGAAGGTCATGTGCGGCAGTTCCTGTCGGTGCGGGTTCGGGGGTGGTCGTGGCGGGGCGGGGCTCAGGTCACGGGCGGGTCACCCCGCACGCGAGGCCGTCGAGCGTGGCGGCGTCGAACGCCGGGCCGGCTCCCAGGCCGGGGACGTGCGTGGTGCCGAGCACGACGAACGTCGTGCTGCGCCCCGGGCGCAGCGCGGTCCGTCCCGAGGCCGTGACCCGCGTGCCGTCCTGCGCGACGGTGACGCCGATCCCCGTGGCCACGACGTCGTCCGGCCTCGCGTACCACGCGAGCTCCCAGCCATCCAGCGGCTCGGTGCCGGTGTTGGTGACGCGCACGGTCGTGAGCGTCGTGCCCCCGACGGTGAGCGTCCCTGCCCCGACCGAGCACGTTGCGGGCGCGTTCTCGAGGAGGCCGTAGTTGCCGCCCTCGTCGTGGACGGTGCCCCACAGGTGGTGGTCGCCGTCGGGCTGCGAGGTGACGCCCGAGACGCGGACGTCGGAGAACCGATGGTCACCGCCGAGGCGCGCGGCGACGCCGTACGAGCCGGTCCGCTCGATCCTGGTGTCACTGACCCGCAGGTCGTTCACCCAGTGGCTGCCGCTCACCAGGAGCCCCTCGTACGTCGAGTCGAGGATCTGGGTGCCGCGGATCACGACGGGCGTCGTGATGTGGCTCGTGTCCGCGAACACCCAGATGCCCCCGAACGACGTGCTCCAGTTGGGCTCCCACCCGCCGGTGCGGATCAGCGTGCTGTCCTCGACGACCGTGGTCCCCGAGAAGGGCACGGGGTTGAAGCGCGTGCTCACCGCGACACCCGCGGCGGCGGTGAGCGTGTCGCGCACGACGAGCCCCGAGACGCTGTTCGAGTCGCCGCCGTAGATCGCGGCGCCGTTGCCGAGCAGCGGGCTCGTGACCGTGCTGCGCACGAACGACGAGCGCGTCACCGCGCCGCCCGAGGACCACATCGCCATCGCGTCGTCGCCGGTGTTGCGCACCGTCGTGTGCTCGACGCGCGTGTCCGTGACCCGACCGTGCAGGTGGACGCCGTCGGCGAACGTGTCCCGCACGCGGAGCCCGAGCGCGTACAGCCCGTCGGTGCCGGTGTCGGCCCAGAGGCCGACCTTCGTGTGCCTGACCCACACGTTCTGGACGAACGAGCCCTGCCCGAAGCTGCCCTCGAGCGCCGCGTCGAACCGGGCGTCGTCGCGGTACCGGACGTCGCCGTCGACCATGAGATCCGCGATCGTCACGCCGGACCCCTGCGCGTAGAACCCTCCCTTGCCGTCGCGGCCCGCGACCACGGAGTACCAGGGCCCTGCGCCGCGGACCGTGACGTCGTGCACGCGCACGCGGTCGGTCAGCGTGAAGCGGCCCGGTGGGACCCACACCCCCGTCCCGGCCTCGCGCGCCGCGGCGACCGCAGCGACGAACGCGGCGGTGTCGTCGGTCGGGGTGGCTGTGGACGAGTCCGTGGAGGAGTCGTCCGTGGCGCCGTGGTCGCGCACGTCCACGAAACCGAGAGGTGCCGTGAGCGGCGCGGGCGCGACCTCGGTCTCGACGAGGTCGACGGTGTACGGGAGGTCGGCGGAGGCGCTGTCGCGCTGGAGGCGCAGCGTCGTTCCGACCTTCAGCTCGCGCGGGAGGACGACGCGCGTCTCGTCGAAGAACCGCTGCGTCCCGCCCTGCGTCGGGTCGTTGCCGTACGGGTAGCCGCCATAGACGTGGGAGTAGCGCGAGGTGACGTCGACGTCGGCGACCTTGCGCCCGCCCGCGTAGACGCCGAGCGAGCCGTCCTGGCCGGTCCCGTCGGCCGAGTCCGGGACCGACGCGCGCAGCACGATCGCGTTCGCCGGCTCCGTGAGGGTCCACTCGACCCGCTCGCCGGTGCGGTCGAGCGTGACGGCCTGTCGGCCGGACGCCTCGGCCGCGACCGTGCGGAACGCGCGGCTCGGCGCGAGCACCTCGCCGGTCGTGCGGCCGTGCTCGGCCTCGTACGTCGTCGCGGGCGTGAACGCGCCGCGGTCCGCGAACGGTTCGCCGCGCTGCAGCGTCACGCGGTCGATCTCCAGGCCCGACGGCGCCGGCGCACCCTGAGCGGACGCGTCCCCCTGGGCGCCCGTGCGGCGCAGCTCGACGCTGCCCAGCCCGGCGCGGAGCGGGAGGGTCACCGCGACGTCGCCCCAGCGCTCGCGCGGGGCCAGGACGAGACGCCCGACGGGCTGCCCGTCCACCGCGAGGACCACGTCCTGGTCGGCGCCGGTGCTGTTGCGGTACCGGAACGTCACGGTCTGGTCGCCGGCCTTCGCCGCGTCCACCGCGACGACGAGGCGCGCACGGGGTGCGGCCAGATCGACGCCCTCCACCCCGGCGGTTGCGCCGTTCGCGGTGAACGCGCTCTCGGCCTCGTACTGCTGCCCCGCACGTGGAGCGGTGGTGCGAAGGACGTCCGCGACGTCGTCGTACCGCGTGTCCGGGCCGGAGCCCGGCTCCGTGCCGGGCTGGGTCGCGCCGCCGCCGGGTACGGAGAGGTCGCCGACCGACGTCAGCGCGATCGCGTCGAGGTTGACGTTGCCCGTGTCGTCGGCGTCGAAGCGGTAGACGACGGTCTGCTCGCCCGCGTCGAGCGACACGACCTCCTGGTGCACGAACCACGTGCTCCACGACGCCCCCACCGCGGAGGGCAGGGTGACCTGCCGGTCCTCGACCGCGCCGTCGTGCACGACGACCTGCGAGAGCGTCATGTCGGAACCGAGCCCGTTCGCGTACCGGAGGTTGAGGCCGTACTGGCCGGCCTCCGGGACGTCGAGCGTGAACGTCACGCTCGCGGTCCCGGTGTGGTCGATGACGAACCCGTCGACGAACCCGGTCCCGGAGAACCCGAGGTGGTTGTCGTTGACGCCCGCGCCCCCGACGAGCACCGCATCCTCCGCCTCGAGCTCGATCGGCAGCGTGGCGGTGACTGCCGGGGCGACCTCGGTCGGCAGGGCGGGAGCGACGGCGGGCTCCGCCGCCGCGGGCCCGGCGACCAGCGCGGCCCCGACGAGCGCGGCGACCACAGCCCCCGCTGTGGGCATGGAATGGGCCCTGTCGGAACGACGCGAGCGTGCCCATTTCATGCCCTCAGCGAGGGTGGAGGTGGGCCAGGTTCGGTGCACGACGATCTCCTTCGACCGCAGGGCGGACGGGCGGGCTGGTGGTGGTCTGTCGGGGCGCTCACCCGGGGGGGCCGTCGGGCGAAAAGCCGAACCCGGGGTTCTGGACCGGGGAGCGGCCGAACCCGGGGATACGGGCGGGTTCGGCACCGGGGGGGTGCAGTGCAGCAACCCCGGGTTCGGCGGTGGGCGTCAGCCCTGAGCGGCGTCGAGGAGCGCCTGGGCCTGCTCTTGCACCTGGGCGACGAGCGCGTCGATGTCCGCGTCCTCGTCGGTGAGCACGGCCTGGACCACCGGGTCGAGCAGCGCGTAGATCTCCTGCGTCGAGCGTGCGGGCTCGGGGACGACCGGCTGGTCGAAGATGTTCTCCGTGTAGGAGCTCATCTGGTCCACCGGCACGTTGACGTACTCCTCGGTCCAGGCGCGCGACTCGAGGTACGTCTGCTCGTCGAAGACCGGGAGCTCCGGGGCGCCGACCGGCTGGTCGTTCGCGACGGCGGTCTCCGCGTCGAGCTTCGCCGCCGCCTCGTCGGTGAGCTTCTCCATGTAGTAGAAGTCGATCCACTCGACGCCGGCCGCCTGCTCCTCGGGCGAGGCCTTCGCGCTCACCGCGGCGAGCGTGCCGCCGCCGAGGACGCCGCCGTCGCCGACCAGCGGGATGACGGTGAGCCCGTAGTCGTCCGGGTTCATCGCGTTCTGCGTGAAGAGGTTGCCGTAGTTGCCGCCGCCCGAGACGTACATCCCGATCTGGCCCGCGGCGAAGTCCTGGTTGATGCTCCCCCAGTCGTAGAGGAAGTTCGCGCCCATCGAGTCGTCCTCCCACCGCAGCGCGTGCAGGTACTCGAGCACCTCGGTGAGCTCGGGCGTGTCGATCGTCGACGTCGCGGTCTCGCCGTCGAACTCCTGGACGGAGCCGCCGAACGCGTTGGTGAGCGTCGTGAGGATCCAGCCCCCGGTGTTGCCCGACGTCATGGTCGCGTAGCCCGCGACGCCGGTGGCGTCCGCGATGGTCTTCGCGTCCTCGCGGACCTCCTCCCACGTGGTCGGAGGGTCGTCGGGGTCGAGCCCCGCCTGCTCGAACAGCGTGCGGTTGTAGTGCAGGCCCTGGCTGTAGGCGGCGATGGGCACGGCCCACATCGAGCCGTCGGCGGCCTGGCCGGCCTGCGCGACGTTCGGGTTGAAGTCCTCCGCGTACGGGAGCTCGGCGACGAGGTCGCTGATGTCGGCGATCTGCTCGCGCTCGATGAGCCCGCGGCCGTCGGTGAACGGGATCGTGAAGACGTCGGGGAGCGTGCCGCCCGCGAGCTCGGTGGCGAAGGTCGTGCCCTCCCACGTGTACTCGCGCGCCGTGACGGTGATGTCCGGGTGCTCTTCCTCGAACTGCGCGACGCGCTCGTCGAACTTGGCTCGTGCGTCGTCGTCCAGGCCGGCGTCGATCGAGACCTCGATCTCGACCGCGCCGGAGGTGGCGGCGCCGTCACCCTCGGCGTCGTCGCCGGTGCCGCACGCGGTCAGGGTGAGGACCAGGGCGCCGGTGAGCGCAGCCGCGCCCACCGTGGTTGCTGACTTCATCGTCTCTCCTCGCTGAGGACTCCGGGCCATGATGCCCGCGTCTGCTGGGTGTCGGGAACGCGCTGCCCCTCGACGCCGCCGGTACGTCCCGTCGGTCGCCGTCCCCACCGTGAGCAGTGCAGGTTTAGCGGTATACGTTTAACGCTAAACGCGCTTAAGATCGGCGTCAAGCGACCGACGGGTCACGAGTTGGTCACGGTGCCCGGACGCCGTCGCCGCTACCGTCGACCCTCGGGCCGACCCGCGCCCCGCCCACGACCGAAGGAGCCGCGCCGACGATGGCCCGCGTCACGCTCAAGGACATCGCCCGCGAGGCGGGCGTGTCCGTCATGACCGTCTCCAACGTGGTGAACGGCAACCTCGGCCGCGTCTCCCCCGCGACGGCCCGCGAGGTCGAGCGCATCGTCGCCGCGCGGGGCTACGTGCCCAACGGTCCGGCGCAGAGCCTCGCCGCGCGGCGCACCCGCCTCGTCGGCCTGCTGCTACCCGACCGCGCCGACGGCGGCAGCCTGCTCGGCAGCCCGCACGACGTCGCCGTCGCCGGGGCCGTCGAGGCGCGCCTGCGCGAGCGCGACCACCACCTCATGCTGCGGGGCGTCACGCACCACCGCGACGTGCTCGACTCCGTCCAGCGCTGGAACCTCGACGGGATCGTCGTCATGGGGTTCACCGACGACGAGCTCGCGACGCTCGACCTACCGCGGGGCGTGCCCGCCGTCGTCGTCGACACCTACGTGGACGCCCCCGGTGCCGCGACCGTGCGCGCCGACGACTTCGAGGGCGGGCGGCTCGCGGGCGAGCACCTGCGCGCCCTGGGTCACCGCGAGGTCGTGCTGTGCGGGCCCGTGGGCACGACGAGCCAGGTCGTCCGCGAGCGCCTCGCCGGCTTCCGCGCGGGGCTCGGGCTCGACCCGGCCGACGCGGCCGAGCCGAGCGCGCCCGACCGTCACACCCGGGAGGAGCGAGCGGCGCAGGACGTGGTCCGTGGCGAGGCGGGGGACGGCGTCGTGCTGCATGTCGTACCGGCGAACACGACGTACGACGACGGCCTCGACGCGGCCGCGCGCGTCGCGGCCAGTCATCCCGGCGCGACGGCGGTGTTCGCCACGGCGGACGTCCTCGCCGCCGGGATCTCGCGCGGGCTGACCCAGGCCGGGGTCCGTGTGCCGGGCGAGGTGTCGGTCGTCGGGTTCGACGACGCGGAGATCGCGCGCTACGTCGACCCGCCGCTCACGACGGTCGCGCAGGACACCGCGCTCAAGGGGCGCACCGCGGCGGACCTGCTCCTGGACGCGCTCGACGACGGTGCGTCGCGACCGCGGCGGCCCGCCCAGGACGCAGCCCGCGACGAGCTGGCCGACCGACCCACCGGCGTTACCCGCATCGACGTCGCGCTGGTCGAGCGGCGGTCGACCGCGGCCGCGCCGTAGCCGCGGCTGCCTGCTCGCGCATCGGGGCCACGGTCGACAGGACGCACCCGTCGCGAGGACCTCATGACCGCGACGACCGCACCGCTCGTCACGACCCTCGCCGTCCCGGCCCGCCGGAGCGCGCGTTCGGCGTCTTCACCGCCGAGCGGGCCGCGTCACGCGCTGGGACCCGCCCCACGCCGTCGCCTTCACCTGGCACAGCGGGGAGCGTGCGGGCACTTCGCACTGACCGTCCCCGGCTTGCGGGTGCAGCCGGGCGCCCCGAGCGTGGTGAGGGTCCGGGACGGGCCGCGAGGCCGGTCCGCCGACGCGAGCGTCGTGCGCCGAGGCGACGCCCACCGAGGAGGCCGCCATGACCGAGAGCAGCAGCGGACGCCGCGCGTCCGAAACCGCGGCGGACGCCGAGGCCGGGCCTGCCCCCGAGCGCAAGCCGGGCTCCCCCACCGACCTGCACAAGCCGTCGTGGGGGTTGGCGCTCAAGGGCGCGGTGCGCGAGTTCCTGGACGACCAGTGCACCGACCTCGCCGCGGCCCTCACGTACTACGCCGTGCTCGCCTCCGCGCCCGCGCTCCTGGCGCTCGTGTCGATCCTCGGGCTCGTGGGCGACGGCGAGAAGGCGGTCGACTCGGTCCTGACGAGCGTCGAGGGGGTCGTGCCGTCCACCACGCTGAGCATGATCGAGCCGCTCGTCGAGCAGGCCGCCGACACCGACAAGGCCGGGTGGGCGCTGGTCATCGGTGTCGTGCTGGCCCTGTGGTCCGCGTCGGGCTACGTCGGGGCGTTCGGCCGGTCGATGAACCGCATCTACGAGGTCGAGGAGGGGCGCCCGATCTGGAAGCTGCGGCCCGTCATGCTCGGCGTGACGGTCGTCGTGGTGGTTCTCGCGGCGCTCGTCGTCGCGAGCCTCGTGCTCTCCGGACCGATCGCGCGCCAGGTGGGCGAGCTCGTGGGCCTCGGGGACACCGCGATCGCCGTGTGGCAGGTCGTGAAGTGGCCGGTCGCGCTCCTGCTCGTGGTGGTCCTCGTCGCGCTGCTGTACCACCTCACGCCGAACGTGAAGCAGCCGCGCTTCCGGTGGGTCAGCCCCGGGGCGCTCCTCGCGATCCTCGTGTGGGCGCTGGCGTCCGCCGCGTTCGGGCTCTACCTGGGCAGCGGCCTCAGCAGCTACGGCGCGACGTACGGGACTCTCGCCGGCGTCATCATCTTCCTGCTCTGGCTGTGGATCACGAACCTCGCCCTCCTGCTCGGCGCCGAGCTCGACGCGGAGGTCGAGCGCAGCCGCGAGCTCCAGGGCGGGCTCGAGGCCGAGGAGCGCCTCCAGCTCCCGCCGCGGGACACGCGCGCGAGCGACAAGAAGGCGGCCAAGCGCGACGAGGCGGTCGAGCAGGCCCGTGCGCTGCGCCGGAGCGGCGGGCGCTCCGCGGACGCCGAGACCCGGGACGGCGGCCCCGGTCAGGAGTCGGGTCGCGGTGCCCACCGCTCCGCCGACGGGCCCGACGGCGCCGGAGGCCGCGAGGCGTAGCGGGCTACCGGGCGGGCGCGGGGTCGGGGATCTCGTCGGGCCGGTAGCGCGGCAGGCGGCTCGCGGGGAGGATCGCCGTCGCGCTGACCGCGGCCAGGACGAGGAGGCCGATCTTCAGCGTCCCGAGGCGCGCGTCCTCGTTGAGCGCGACGGCGGCGTCCACCTGGGCGGGCGTCGCGTCGGTGCCCGCGAGGACCGTGCGCAGGTCGTCGTTGCTCACGAAGTTGACGGTGTCGAGGTCGACCTGGGCGACGAGCGACGGCGGCAGCTCGGGGTGCTCGACGACGGCGCGCCCGACGCTGAACGACAGGATCGTCACGAGCAGAGCCCCCGCGAGCGCCGTGCCGACCGCCGAGGCGAGGTTCTGCGTCGTGCCGCGGATCGAGCCGACGTCGCCCGCGAGGGTCTTGGGCGCCGCCGTGACGAGCACGTTGAACACGAGCGTCACGAGCGCACCCTGACCGATCCCGAAGACGACGAGGCCGAGGATCGTGGGCAGCGTCTCCCAGTTGTTCGTCACGACGAACGACAGCCAGAGCAGCGCGGCGGTCGTCAGGGTGAAGCCGAAGACCCCGATCGTGCGCGGCGGGTAGCGCCGGTAGAAGCGCACGACGAGCGTCGCGGTGACGAACACGGTGAGGTTGAACGGCATCATCGCGAGCGCCGTGTCGAACGGCGTGCGGCCCTGCACGATCTGGATGTACAGCGGCACGGTGAAGTTCAGCGCGGCCTCGAGGGCGACCACGACGAACATCGCGTAGACCGCCGCTCGTTCGCTGGGCCGTGCGAGGACGGACAGGTCGACGAGCGGGACCTTGCCGGCGGCGGTCCGGCGCCGCGTCCACCAGAAGAACGCCTGCCCGAGCACGATGCCGAGCAGGACGAGCACGGGTGCGGGCGAGACGCCGACCAGGTCGAACGGGGCGCCCGGCGCGGCGAAGAACAGCCCCCAGGCGTTGAGGTTGTTGAAGCCGAGGGTGAGCGCCACGACGGCCGCGCCGATGAGCACCGCGGCCACGAGGTCGATGCGGATGCCGGGGTCGCCCGCGTCGGACCGGAGCCGGAAGCTGAGCACGAAGACGACGACGGCGAGCGCGAGGACGATGCCGAAGGTGGGTCGCCAGCCGATGAGCGTCCCGAGCGCGCCGCCGATGAAGAACGCGCTCATGCCGGACACCGCGCGCGCCGAGCCGAGCGAGCCGATCGCCGTCGCCTGCTGGGGTCCGCGGTAGTTCTCCGCGATGAGGGCGACGAGCGCGGGCACGATGATCGCGGCCGAGGCGCCCGCGACGGCCTGGCCCGTGATGGCCCAGGCGACGGTCGGCGAGAGGATCATGAGCAGCGCCGAGCCGGCGAAGGTCGCCACGACGACCCGGAAGATCGCGACCCACCCGATCCGCTGGCCCAGCTTCGCCCCGGTCATGACGAGCGCGGCGACCGCGAGGCCGTAGACGACGATCGTCGTGCTCGCGACGGTCGGCGGGACGCCGAAGTCCTCCACCATCCCGCCCAGCGACACGGGCAGCGCCGCGACGTTGAACGACATGAGGACCTGGGCGAGGAACAGGCCGACCATCGGCACCCACGACCGACGGTCCTCGGTCGCCGGTGCGGCGGTGGCGTCGACGGCGTCTCGGGTGCTCACAGGGCGGCGTCCCTTCTCTCGGTCGGGCGGGTGGTCGTCACGGGGACGTGCGGGGAGGACGCGAAGAGGTTGAGGCCGAGCGTCCGCGAGAGGTACGCGGTCGCGCGCTGGCCGCGCACGCTGTTCCCGGCCGGGTCGAGCGGCGGTGAGAACGTGCCGATCGCCCCCTTGCCGGGGGCGACCGCGACGATGCCCCCTGCCACGCCGGACTTGGCCGGGAGGCCGATCTCGAACAGCCACTCCCCGGACCGCTCGTACATGCCCGTCGCGGCGAGCACCGCGAGCGTGTCCCGGCAGACCTGCGCGGAGACCACGCGCTCGCCCGTGACCGGGTTGACCCCGCCGTCCGCGAGCGTCGCGCCCATGACGGCGAGGTCGCGCGCGCTCACGCGCAGCGCGCACTGCCTGGTGTAGACGTCGACGACCTCCAGCGGGTCGACCTCGATCCGTCCGTAGCTCTCCAGGAGCCGCGCGATCGCCTTGTTGCGCATGTTCGTCGCCGACTCCGACCGGTACACGACCCCGTCGAGCTCGAGCGGCCGACCGGCGAACCGGGACAGGCCGGTCCGCACGTTCTCCCACTGCTCGGCGAAGGACGAGCCGGGCATGAGCGCCGTGGTCGCGAGCGCGCCAGCGTTGACCATGGGGTTGCGCGGGTGGCCGTCGTGGAGCTCGACCGCCATGACCGAGTTGAAGGCGAGGCCCGTGTTGTCCACCCCGACCCGTTCGAGCACCCCCTCGTGGCCGTAGGCCTCGCAGACGAGCGCGTAGACGAACGCCTTGGAGATCGACTGGACGGAGAACTCGACGTCGGCGTCGCCCACGGCGTGGACCGCCCCGCCCGACTCGGCGACGCACACCCCGAACAGAGCCGGGTCCGCCTCGGCGAGGACGGGGATGTAGTCGGCGACAGCACCGTCGTCGTGCGCGCGGTACCGCTCGTGGGCCGCGCGCACGTGCTCCTCGACGCGGTCCCACCCCGGGAGGGACCCGGTCGCGACCTCCTGCTCGACCCCGTCGACGTCCAGTCCCATCCCGTCCCCTCCGTCCGGATCGTCCGCAGCGACCACGCGCGATGCTGCCACGTCCGCCCCGCGGGCGCAGGAGGAGGCACGGGGCGGTGGGCGTCGCGGCCGGGGTGATCGGCTCCCGGCGCTGGGCCGCGGCCCTCAGTCGCCGTAGGCGGGCGCCTGCCAGTCGTGGTACAGCGACACGTGGGTGTCCCCGTCGCCCTGGAGGCGCAGCACCATGTACACGTCCCACCGGAGCTCCTCCGTGTCGAACCCGCTGCCCGGCTCCTGGAGCCGGGAGAGGTGCTCGGCCGGCATCCCGAGCGCGTCGCCCACGCACTCGACGTCGTCCCAGGTCGTGCCCAACCCGCCGGGCCCCGTCGCCGCCTCCACCGCGCCGAAGTCGATCGACCCGTTGTCCCGGTCGAGGGTCGCGCCCGTGACGTCGAGATCGCAGGCCTCGAACGCCGTCGCCACGTCCTCGATGTTCGACTCGCGGGCGAGGCGCGGGCGGACGGTGAGGTAGACGACGAGCGCGGCGGCGACGACGAGGACGAGGACGAGCGAGACGACGAGGACCAGGCGCCCGCGACGCCGGGTCGGGCTCGGGACCGGCGGGACCGGCGTACCGGCGGTGGGCAGGTCGGGCTGCAGCGTCATGGTTCCCCCCGGGTGCTCGTGAGGCCGCCCGTCGGCGGCGCGAGCCGACCCTACTGCGCGCGCCGCGGGCTCGGCGCCGACGACCGGATCCGACGTCTGCCCGCGGTTCCGCTCAGGCGCTCGTGCGGCGGACGACGACGGACGGGAACGTGCGCTCGTCGTCGCGCCGGCGGCGGTCCAGCAGGGCTGCCGTCGCCGCGGCCGCGATCCGCTCGACGGGGTGGGTCGCGGTCGTCAGGCCCGGCCCGGCCTGCGCCGCGAAGGGCTGGTCGTCGAACCCGGTGACGGCGACGTCGTCGGGCACGCGGACGCCGTCCTCCGCGAGCGCGCGCATCGCGCCGACGGCGAGCGTGTCGCTCATCGCGACGAGCGCGTCGACGGCGGGCCAGCGCCGGCGAGCCTCGCGCGCCGCCTCCGCGCCCGCGAGGGACGTGAGGTCGGCGGCCACGACGCGGTGCGGGAGCCCGGCCGCGCGCACGACGGCGTCGTACGCCTCGACCGCGCGCCGTGCGCCGGGGAGCCAGCCGGGGCCGGTGAGCATGACGACGTCGCGCCGACCCTCGGCGAGCACGTGCTCGACCAGCGCGGCGATCCCCGCGGCGGCGTTGACGTCGTACGAGGGCACGCGCCCGTCGGCGGGGCCGATCGCCGCCACACGGTCGACGAGCGCTCGCGGCACGCTCGCGAGCACCTCCGCGGAGTAGTCGACGAGCAGCACGCCGCCCACGCCGGGGTCGCGCGCGAGACGGGCCAGCTCGTCGCGCGGGTCGCGCCCGAGCCAGCGCAGCGCCACGCCGACGCCCTGGGTGTCGGCCGCGCGGCTGGCCGCCGCGACGACGCGCGCGACGTAGGGGTCGCCCAGCAGGTCGGCGGACGGCGACCCGACCGCGACCACGACGCGCTCGCCACGCCCGCTCGCGAGCGACCGCGCACCGGGGTGCGGGACGTACCCGAGCTCCTCGACGGCGGCGAGGACGGCACGGCGCGCCGCGTCGGAGACGGGGCCCGTGCCGCGCACGACGCGCGAGGCCGTGGACCGCGAGACGCGGGCCGCCGCGGCGACGTCGTCGAGCGTGGTGGGCGGCATGGCGATCTCCTGGGCGGTCCGGTCGGCGATGACGGGCGGCGCCCGGAGCACCACGCTAACCCGCGGAGGGCCGTCGGTGGAAGCGTTCCCACGGTCGTGTCGGAGCCCGGTCCGTCGTCGATCCCGGGGTCGCTCCTCAGGACCGGCGCGCGGTGGGGACCGAGCCCGGGTTCGTCGCGCGCTCCCGGCGGGCCGCGAGGCGGAGCGCGACCACGGCGAGGACCGTGCCGAGCAGCGCCCCGATCGAGTTGGAGAGCCAGTCGTTCGTGTCGCACGACCGCCCGAGCGCCGGGACGAGCGCCTGGACCACCTCGACGAGCGCGGAGGCGACGACGCCGCCGAGGAGCGCGGCGAGGGGCCTGCCCAGCGCGACCGCGGCGAGCAGCACCGGCGGCACGAACAGCACCACGTTCGCGAGGAGCTCGACCCGACCCGGGGTCGGCAGCGACCAGCTCACGGTGCACACCGCGAAGAGCTCGCGGTCGACCGGCACGAGGGTCAGCAGGAGCACCGGGAGCAGCGAGACGCCGAACAGCACCCACGCGAGCGGTCGGCGGCCCGCCAGCCACGCGCCCACGAGCGGACCCGCCACGACGAGGACGAGGAGGGCGAGCGGCGACAGCCAGGGGTGCGCGACGAGGACGGTGGCGATCATGGGCGGCCAGTCTCGCAGGTGCCGGATGCCCTGGTGCGTCGGCGCCCGGGTGCCGGGTGACAGGCGACGCGTGTCGGCGGGTCACGGTAGACCTGTGCCCATGACGACGACGCCGTCCCCCGAGCCCCTCGCGCCCGACGCTCCCGCATCCCGCGAGGAGTGGTGGATCTGCTGCACGTGCGCGGTCGAGCACGCCGAGCGACCCGACGTGTGCGCCATCTGCGCGGACGAGCGCCAGTGGGTCCCCGCGACCGGGCAGGCGTGGACGACGCTCGCCGAGCTCGCCGCGGCCGGCGAGCGCCTCGTGCTGGAGGAGCTCGAGCCCGACCTGTTCGGCCTGTCGAGCGAGCCCAGCGTCGGCATCGGCCAGCAGGCCAAGGTCGTGCGCACCCCGGCGGGCAACCTCCTGTGGGACCCGCCCGGCTACGTGGACGACGACGCCGTCGAGCAGGTGCGCGCGCTCGGCCCGGTCGTCGCGATCGCGGCGAGCCACCCCCACATGTTCGGCGTCCAGGTCGCGTGGAGCCGCGCCCTCGGTGGCGTCCCGGTGCTCGTCGCCGAGGCGGACGCGCACTGGGTCGCGCGCCCGGACCCGGTCATCGAGACCTGGACCGGCGAGCGCGAGGTGCTGCCCGGCGTCGTCCTGTCGCAGCCGGGCGGCCACTTCCCCGGGAGCGCCGTCGTGCACTGGGCGGCCGGCGCGGAGGGCCGGGGCGTGCTGCTGTCCGGCGACACGATCTTCGCCAACCCGGACCGGACGTCCGTCAGCTTCATGCGGTCCTACCCCAACCGCATCCCGCTGTCCGCCGCCGTCGTGCTGCGCGTCGCCGAGCACGTCGCGCGGCGCCCGTTCGAGCGGCTCTACAACAACTTCGAGGGCGTCGTCCCGGCCGACGCGCGAGAGGTCGTGCTCCGCTCCGCGCAGCGCCACGCCGCCTGGGTCCGCGGCGACTTCGACCACCTCACCTGACCGGTCGCCGCCCGCGGGTCCGTCGACCACGGTCATGGATCCGTGACGTTCGATCCTTCGGCGACGGTTCGGCCCCTTCACGGTCTCCGTCCCGGATCCTGCCGTTCCCTCCCGCCGACGCCGCCGACGAGAGCCGAGAATCGTCGGATGGCGGACATCTTCGAGGCCACCCGACCGGACGACTACCTGATGCGCCTGGCGGCGTCCGACCTCGGGCGCGGCTACAAGGCGATGGTGACCGCGGAGCTCGCCCTGGCGGACGGCCACACCGTGGTCGACGTCGGGTGCGGCCCCGGTGCCGACCTCCTCGCCTTCAGCGCGGCGGTCGGCGCCGACGGGCTGGTCGTGGGGATCGACCACGACGTCGAAGCGGTCGAGGCGGCGCGGGAGCGCGTGGCGGGGACCCGCAACGTCACGGTGCGGACGGGCGACGCCCACGAGCTCGACCTCGACGCCGGGAGCGTCGACCGCGCCCACACGGATCGTGTGCTCCAGCACGTCGCGGACCCCGGCCGCGCCGTCGACGAGATCGCTCGCGTGCTCCGCCCGGGCGGGCGCGCCGTGCTCGCGGAGCCGGACTGGGGAACCCTCGCGATCGACGGGCCGGACCGCGCGACGACGCACGCGTACCAGGCGTACGTGGTCGAGGAGGTGGTACGCAACGCGTGGACGGGCCGGCAGCTCCCCGCGCTCGCCGCGCGTTCGGGGCTCTCGGTCCGCCGGGTCGTCCCGGTCACGGCCGTCTTCCGGGACGTCGGCGAGGCCGACGCCGTGCTGGGTCTCGGGCGCGTCGCCCGGCGCGCGCGGGAGGCCGGGTACCTCGAGCCGGACGCGTACGAGCGCTGGGTCGCGCACCTCACGACCGCGGCGTTCTTCGCGTCGGTCACCCTGTTCGTCGTGGTCGCCGACCGCTGACCGAGGCCGCGTCCCTGTGGGTGGCCCGCGCGACGATGCCCGGATGAGCACCCACGCGCACGGCATCCACCACTCGATCGACTACGTCGAGCTCCCCGTGACCGACCTCGCCGCGGCGCAGGCGTTCTACGGCGCGGCGTTCGGCTGGGAGTTCGTCCCCTACGGCCCCGGGTACGCGGGGATCCGCACCGCCGCGGAGTCGGGTGCGGACGAGGCGGGCGGGCTGCGCCTGGCGGAGGCGGCCGACGTCTCGCGGGGCGGGCCGCTCGTGCTGCTGTTCTCCGCGGACCTCGACGCGACGCTCGCCGCCGTGCAGGGCGCGGGCGGCCAGGTGGTCGAGGGCCCGTACGCGTTCCCCGGCGGCCGACGGTTCCACTTCCTCGACCCGAGCGGCAACGAGCTGGGGGCCTGGGCGACGTCCTGAGGACGCGCCGCCTCAGCCACCGAGCAGGAGCGACACCCCGATCGTCGCCATGACGACGGCGATCGCGCCGTCGAGCACGCGCCACGCGCCGGGCCTGGCGAACACGGGTGCGAGCAGGCGTGCGCCGAAGCCGAGCGCGGTGAACCAGGCGATGCTCGCGACCATCGCGCCTGCCCCGAAGAGCCAGCGGGCGGCGTCGGGGTCGCCCGCTCCCCCGGCGTGCGCGGCGGCGTAGCCCGCGGCGAGCGACCCGAGGAGCAGCACGGTGTCGAGGTAGACGTGCGGGTTGAGCCACGTGAGGGCGAGCGACGTCCCGACGGCGGAGCGGGCGCTCGTCACGCCGGCGCCCGACACCTCGCCGGACGCTGCGTCGAGACCGCCGGGTCGCAGGGCGCGGCGGGCGGCGAGGACCGCGAGCGTGAGGAGGAACGCGCCACCGCCCCACCGCACCGCGGTGAGCAGCGCGGGCGCGCCGGTCACGAGCGCGCCGAGCCCGGCCGTCCCGGCGGCGATGAGGACGAGGTCGGAGAGCGCGCAGACGAGCACGACGGGCAGGACGTGCTCGCGGCGCAGGCCCTGGCGCAGGACGAACGCGTTCTGCGCCCCGATCGCGACGATGAGGGACAGCCCGGCGGCGAGACCGGCGGCGAGGGGCGAGAGAGCGGCGAGCACGCCCTCGACGGTAGGTACGCGGCCCGATGAAGTACAGCGAAAGATTCTGCACTTCCCTAAGATCTGCTTCATGGTGGACCTCCAGCCCGACCAACTCCGGACGCTCGACGCGATCGCCGCCGCCGGGACGTTCGAGGCCGCCGCCCAGCGGCTCGGGGTCACCCCGTCCGCCGTGAGCCAGCGCGTGCGCGCGCTCGAGTCGGCGGTGGGCCAGGTGCTCGTGCGGCGCGGGAAGCCCGCGGAGCTCACGCCGCCGGGCCAGGTGCTCGTCCGGCACGCGCGCCACCTCGCGCTGCAGCAGGCGGACGTGCTCGCGGAGCTGGGGATCGGGACCGCGACGCGTCCGAGCGACCCCGAGGCCGGCGGCGGCGTGCCCCTGCCCGAGGTCACGCTCGTCGTCTCCGGTGACGCCCTGACCACCTGGGCGCTGCCGGCGCTCGTCGAGGCGTCGGAGTGGGCCCGGCTCGAGGTGCTGCGCGAGGACGAGGAGCACTCCATCGGCCTGCTGCGCGACGGCACGGCCGTCGCGGCGGTGACGTCGGTCGCCGAGGCCGTCCCCGGCTGCCGCTCGACCCTGCTGGGCCGGATGCGCTACCGCCCCATGGCGAGCCCCGCGTTCGCCGCGCGCTGGTTCCCCGAGGGCCCGACCGCCGTCGCGCTCTCCCGCGCGCCCGTCCTCGCGTTCGACCGCAAGGACGACCTCCAGGAGCGCTACCTGCGGCTGCGCGCCCAGGAGGCGGTCGGGACAGCGGCAGGGGCAGTGATCGACCCGCCCCGCCACCACGTCCCCGCGTCGAACGAGTTCCGCCGCGCGATCGAGCTCGGCATGGGGTGGGGCATGCTCCCCGACCTCCAGAGCGCTCGGGCCGAGCGCGCGGGCCTCCTCGTGGGATTCGACGATGCCCGGGCGATGGACGTGCCGCAGCACTGGCAGCAGTGGCGGCTGCACTCCACGTCTCTCGACCGCCTGGCGACCGCCGTCGCGCGCGCGGCCCGCGCCGCGCTCGGCGACCCCTGAGGCCCGGACGCCGACCCGTCCGCTCAGACGCCCGCGAGCGCCCGCACGACGTCGGCCGCCGGCCCGTCCGACGCGTTCCGGTAGCCGGTCCCCGCCCACAGGTGCAGGCGGTCGGCGTCGCCCGCCGCCGCGGCCGCCTGCCGCAGCCCGCGGGTCAGGTGGTGCACCGCGGGGTAGGCGACGGGTGCGCTCCCGCGGTGGCGCTCGACGAAGCCGTTGCGCAGCGCCCGGGCGGGCCGGCCGGTGAACGCCCGGGTCAGGACCGTCTCGGTGAAGGCGGGGTCGGCGAGGGCGCGACGGTAGGTGGGCGACGTGCCCGCCTCGTCGGTCCGCAGCAGCAGCGTGCCCACGGCCACGGCCTGCGCCCCGGCGTCGAGGAGCGCACGCACCGCCCCGGGTCCGTCGACGCCACCGGCGGCCACGACCGGCAGGTCCACCTCGCGCCGCACCCGCCGGACGAGCTCGGTCGTCGCGACGGGCTCCGGGTCCCGGCCGGGGTCGTGGACGGCGCTGTGGCCGCCCGCGTCGGAGCCCTGGACCACGAGCCCGTCGACTCCGACGTCGCGCGCGAGCCGCGCCTCGGAGGGAGCGGTGACGCTGGCGAGCACCCGGGTCCCGACGGCGCGGAGGGCGGCGACCGCGGCCCGGTCGGGCAGCCCGAACGTCAGGGACACCACCGGCACCGGCCGCGCGAGCAGGAGCGCGAGCTTCTCCTCCCAGCGGTCGTCGTCGGCGACGGGCGTCGGGTCGAGCACGACGCCGAGCGCGTCCGCCTCCGGCGCGAGCTCGGCGGCGTAGGCGGCGAGCGCGTCCGGGTCGACGACGTCGCGCGACGGCACGAACAGGTTGACCCCGAAGGCGTGCCCCGTGGCGTGGAGCGGCTCGATCTGGGCCGCCAGCGCCTCGGGCGTCGTGTAGCCACCGGCGAGGAACGGGAACCCTCCGGCGGACGCGACGGCGGTCGACAGCGCCACCGTCGTCGGGCCGCCGGCCATCGGCGCGGCGACGATCGGGAGCGGGGAGTCGAGGATCGGCGCGCTCATGGTCGGATCCTCTCAGGTCGCCGGAACGGCTCGACCTCGCCCCCGTGGTCGCCCCTCGGACGTGCCGGTGCCGTCGACGGGCACCGGCCGCCGTCGCACCGGGGCACACTCGTGGGGTCACCCGCTCGCAGAGCCGAGCGACCACCCCCACCGAGGAGCACGATGGCGTACTTCTTCCGCACCGGCCCGACGACGTTCCGCGCGAGCCCGCACGTCGGCGGGGCGTGGCGCACCGACGAGCAGCACGTGGCACCCGCGCTCGGGCTGCTCGCGCACGTCGTCGAGACCGACCGCGCCGCCCGGGGGCGCGACGACCTCGCGGCGTCGCGCCTCGCCTACGACATCTGGGGCGTGTTCCCGATCGGCGACGTGGAGACTCGGGTCCGCGTAGTGCGCCCGGGGCGGGGCGTGGAGCTCGTCGAGGCGACGCTCTGGTGCGCGGGGCGCTGCGCCGTCTCGCTCCGGGCGTGGCTCGTGCGGAGGGGCGACACCGCCGACCTCGCCGGCGGGGCGCCGGCACCCGTGCCGGGACCGGACCGGACGCCGCCCTGGGACCCGGCGACCGTCTGGCCCGGCGGCTTCATCGACTCCGTCGAGGTCCGCCGCACCGCGGTCGAGCCGGGGCGCGCGACGGTCTGGGTGCGCACCGACGTCCCGCTCGTCGCCGACGAGGAGGTGGGGCCGCTCGCGCGCACCGCAGCGCTGCTCGACGCCGCCAACGGCATGGCCGTGCGCGCGGACCCGCGGGAGGTCGCCTTCCCCAACGTCGACCTCACGGCCCACCTCTTCCGCGCGCCGCTGGGCGGCTGGGTCGGCCTGGACACCTCGGTCGTCTTCGGCCCCGCGGGTTCCGGCGTCACGCACAGCACGCTCCACGACGAGGACGGGCCGTTCGGGATGCTCGCGCAGGCCCTCGTCGTCCGCGCGCTCGCCGCGCCGGGCGGCGCTCCTACCGGCGCGTGACCGTCCCGCCGGGGCTCCCCTCGCGCGACGCGTCGAGCACGCAGCGCTCGACGTCGCGCACGACCTGCTCCGCCGTCGCGTCGTCCACGCGCGACGTGTCGGCGGTGAGGACCACGTCGATGCCCCCGCCCGGGGCGTCGACGAGGTGCAGCGTGAGGGTGACGCCGCCCTGCTCGTCGGACGCGTAGGCGCGCGCGAGCCGCCGCGACGACGTGGGGCGGGCGCGCAGCGTCCGGTCAGGTCCGGTGCCGCGGCGGTCGTTGTACCAGCAGGTGCCGTCGTGGGCGGTCGACGGGTCGGCCGCGGCCTCCGCCTGGAGCCGGTCCTTGTCGTAGTACGCCGACCGGTACGCCGTCATCGCCGCGCGCCAGACCCGCGCGCCCACCTCGTCGAACGGCGCGTCGAGACCGTCGACGTGCACCAGGCCCTCCATCGCCGTCGTCACGACGGCCGTCGCGAGCTCCCGGCGGAAGCGGTTGCTCACCATGACCTGCAGCGCGAGGTCGTCCCGGCCCGCGGCGGCGGCGAGCGCCCGGCACGACGCCGCGAGCAGGACGCCGGACGCGCTCGTGCGCCAGCGCGCCGCCACCCGCTCGGCCGCGGGCCCCAGGCGCCGCGACCGCAGGACCGTCTGCCGGTACCGCGGCCCCCCGTCGAGGGCCTCGGCGGGGCGCGGCGCGAAGACCTGCGGCGGGGCCGCGCGCATGGTGCGCAGAGTGCGTGCGCGCGCGGCGTCGTCGTGCCGCCGGCCCTCGTCCGAGGTCTGCCAGGCCGCCTCGTCGAGCGGCGTCCACGCCGCGACGTCCGGCAGCGTGGCCCCCGCCGCGAGCGCCGTGAGGTCGCCGTCGAGCACGGGCAGGCCCCAGCCGTCGAGCGCGGTGTGCGCGACGACGAGCACGGTGTGGTGCACCGCGCCGTCCACCGTCACGAGACCGACCCGCACGGGCAGCTCGGCCGGGTAGTCGAACGCGCGGCCCCAGAGCTCGTCGCGCAGCCGCGCGCCGTGCGCGGCGACGTCCGCCACGTCGGGCACGCGCTCCTCGACGACCTCGACCGTCCCGGCCCCGCACAGCTCCTGGACGTAACCGTCCCCGCTCGGGTGGATCCGCGTGCGCAGCGAGTCGTGCCGCTCCACGAGCCCGCGCACGACGGCGGTCGCGGCCTCGGTCGGCACGGGCGCGTCGAGCGGGCCGCCCCACACGAGGTTGAACTGGTGGTCCAGCGGCTCCAGGGCGGCGAGCGCCCGCCGGATCGCCGTCTGGCCCCACGTCGCGGGTCCCGCGCCCGCTCGCCCGTTCACCTCGACACGATGCACGACCCTCACCCCGCACCTCCCACGCCCGGACGCAGCGGGGGCGACGGATGCTCCGCGCCCCGGACCCGGGTACGGAGGGCGTGCGGCCGCGGCCCCGGCGTCGCGCACGCCGCGACGGCGTCCCTGGGTGCCGCCACGTCGCTCACCCACCACTCCTGCCCGCGCCACGGGCCGCGGTCGGCCCGGACGAGACCGGGGGCGCGGACGTCGAGCCCGAGCACGTCGAGCAGTCGCCCGCCGACCGCCTTGGCGCACGCCTCCAGCCGGGAGAACCGGCGCCACGGGTCCCCGTCCACGTCCGACCGCGCGTCCCCCGGCACCAGGAACCGCGCGGCGAGGCGGTGGACGTCGACGCGCGGGTCGCGCACCTGCACGTCGACGCCCACGTCCGTCCCGGCGAGCGCCACGAGCGCGTGGTCGCCGCTGCGGCTGAGGTTCCAGCGCTGCCCGACGACGGGGCCCGGCTTCCCGTGCGGCCCCACCTCCCAGCGCACGTCCGCGGGCGACAGGCCCGTACGCGCCGCAAGGATCTCGCGCGCGGCGACGTGCGCGCGCACGTACCGCGCGGCGTCGGCGGGCGAGGCGAGGCGACGAGCACGGTCACGCTCCACCACGTCCAGCACCCAGGCGTCGAGCACGACGTCACCCGCCGTCGAGCACGACCTGGCGGTCGGAATGGAGCCCAGAACGACACTCATGTCGTGCTCGGCGGGGGGCGGGGTCGTGGTGACGAACCACAGCTCGACCTCCGGCTCGGGATCGACCGCGCTCATGCGACGAACTCCGGCAGGCCGTCGTCGACCGCTCCCTCGGCCGCGCCCCCGAACGCGCCCGTGCCGCGCGTCGTCACGACGACCTCCACCCGCCGGTCGACCGCGCGCGCGACGACCGGGCGTAGGTCCGCGACGCCGTGGTGCGCGCCGGGGACGTCGTCCGGGCCGACGGCGAGCACGGTCGCCGTCGCGCCCCGGCCCGCGGCGACCCCGGCCGCGGAGTCCTCCAGGACGAGACAGCGCCGCGGGTCGACGCCGAGCAGCCGCGCCCCCGCGAGGAAGCCCTCCGGGTCGGGCTTGCCCCGCTCCACGTCCTCCGCGCACACGAACCGCGCCGGCACGGGCAGCCCGGCGGCCGTCAGGCGCGCGAGCGCGACCTCGCGCGCTGCCGACGTCACGACCGTCCAGGCGCGCGGGTCCAGGCCGTCCAGCAGGTCCGCCGCGCCGGGCACCGCGACGACCCCCTCGGTGTCGTCGCACGAGATGCGGTGCAGCCACTCGACCTCGCGCGCGACGTCGGCACCCGGCGCCACGAGGCGGACCACCTCGACGTCGCGGCGGCCGTGCGACGCCGCGACCACGGCGTCGCCGTCGAGCCCGAGCCGGGCCGCCCACGCGAGCGTGTGCCGCTCGATCGCGGCCGAGGAGTCGACGAGCGTCCCGTCGAGGTCGAGCAGCAGGGCAGCGCCGCGCCACGCCCACACGCCGGTCGACGCGGGCGCCGACGCACCGGTCGGGGCCGCGTTCACAGCAGCTCCACCGCGCGCGCGAGCCGCGCCTCCGCGTGGAGGTCGGCGCACCGCTGCGCGAGCCCGGGCATGTGCTGCAGCCCCAGCGTGGCCGGGCTCGGCCGGCCCGGTGCGTCACCGTCCGCGCGCGCGACGACCGGCAGCACGTGCGCGGCGTCGGCGTCGACGAGCGCCACCAGGACGTCCGCCACGGTGAGGTGCGCCGCATCGGCATCGGTGAGCGTCACCAGTGCCTCCGCCACGGTGCCGTGCGCGGCGGGGGACAGGGGCGCCGTCGTGCGGTGCGGCTCGCGCGTCGTCGCGCCCGGCGGTGCGGGGGCCGCCCTGCGCGCCACCCACAGCCCGCGCGAGACGTGACGCCCGCCGGGTTCGACGCCGAGGAGCCCGCGCGGCTCGACGTGCTCGCACGCGAGGATCTCGACGACGGCCCGGCCGCCCGGGCCGTCCGCGCCGTCGGGCGCCTCGCGTGCCTCGCGTGCGTCAGGCGCATCAGACGCCTCGGGTGTCAGGGGTGGCACGGGACGGTCGGACGGGCCGGAGGGCGTCCCGCCCCCGCCCGCGACGTCGTCGGCCCCGGCGGCACGGTCCTCGCCGGTCCCGGCGACGCGGTGCTCACCGGTCCCGGCGACGCGGTGCTCACCGGTCCCGGCGACCCGGTGCTCGGCGGCGCCGTCGAGGTCGACCTGCGCGGTCAGGCGCCGCACCGCGTCCTCGGCGCGCGCGCCGCACGCCGCGCAGTCGTGCACGACGACGCGCACCGGCACCGCCGGACCCGCCGCCCGGCACACGACCTCGGCGTCGCGCTCCCCGAGGAGCCGAGCGGCGGCAAGCACGGCCCGGTCGACCGCGACCCCCGCCGCGCCGTCGCGCGCCCCCACCCCGCCAGCGGGTGCCGAACCCGGGGTTGTGGGCGACCCCGGCGCCGAACCCGCCCGTAACCCCGGGTTCGACGGGGTGGTGCCGGTCCACGACGAGCCCGCGAGCAGCGCGTCGAGGGCGAAGGCGACGAGCTCGTCGACCAGGTGTTCCGGGCGGTCGGCGGGGAGAAGGCCGGAGAGCACCCACGTCCGGACCGCGGCGGCCCGGTGCGCCGAGGCGTCGGGACCGGCCGGCGGGGGCCAGTCCGAGCGGGCGACGTCGTGGCCCAGCAGCCAGCACGCCGCGCCGAGCTCGAGCAGCGCGTCGCGCGAGACCCGGCCGAGCGCCGGGGAGGCGCCCGCGACGAGCGCCGTCACGTCGTGCGCGACGGCCGCCGGGTCGACGCCGAGCCACCACGACCACGCGTCCCAGCCCCAGCCGAACGGGTGCTCGAGCGGTTCGCCGGTGCCCGGACGGAGCACGCGCAGCGTGCAGCGGGAGCGTTCGAGCGTGACCGCGACCGGCCGGAGGGTCGCCGGTGAGCGCGACGGCTCGCGGTCGAGGCCGGGCCGGTCCCACGCGTCCGGGTCGACGGCGTCGCCCGCCGGGACGGTCGCGTGCCGGGCCCCGTGCGCGTCGTTGCCCGCGAGGCTCGGGCCGTCGCCGTGCTCCAGCAGGTGCGGCAGCGTCGCGACGACGGGGTAGCCCTCGCGCGCGCAGAAGGTCACGACGGCCTCGTCGTCGTCGCGCTCGTCGTCGGGCAGGGTCGCGAGGTGCGCGGCGAGGCGCAGGGCGCCGTCCGCGGGGAGGACGAGTCCGAGCGTGGGCACCCACTCGTCGTGCCCGAGCGGCGCCCACGCCTGCCCGGCGACGGCCGCGGCGCGCACGAGGTAGGCGTTGCGCGGGCTGTTCCAGTTCGAGTAGAGCGCGACGGCGTGCCGGTCCCGCGCGCGCGCGGCCCGCAGCACGAGCTCGGCGAACCCGGGGACCGGGGTGACGTCGTCCTGGAGCACGAGGTGGTGCGTCGCACCGGGCGCCACGGCGGCCCACGCGCGCTTCGCGGTGCGCAGCGGGCTGGGCGGGCCGTCCGGCTCGGGGTCCTCGACGACCCGCACGTCGAGCGGCGCGCACGCCGCGACCAGGTCCGACACGTCGCCCCGTGCCGGGTGGTGCATGACGACGACGCTGAGCACCGGCTCCGGGGCCTCCGAGCCCGGGCCCCCGGCCGCCGTCCGCACGACCGCGCCCGTTCCCGGCACGTCGCGGACCTGCGCGTCATGGACCGGCACGTCGCGGATCGCAGCGATAGGGACCGGAACGTCCTGGACCGGCGGCGTCGTCCGCCGCGCGGTCACGACGCGACCTCCACGGCCGAGCCGGCCTGCTCGACCGGCTCGGCCGTCGCGCGCCGCCGGACCAGGCGCACCGCGACGGGAAGCATGACGACGAGGCCGACGACGTTCGTCACCGCGATCGTCGCGTACAGCGCGGCCGGTCCCCCGCCCGCGCGCGCGAGGACGCCGCCGACGCCGAGCGAGACGGCGTGGTAGAGCACGTTGAGGGTCACGGCGACGCGCCCGTACCCGAGCTGTTCGAGCAGGGTCAGGAGGAAGAGCACGAGCCCGACGCCCGCGTACGACGGGCCGACGACCCGCAGGTAGAGCGCCGCCTGCGTGGCGACGTCCGGGTCCGCGGAGAGCCGGCCCGCGACGAACGGCGCGGTCAGGAGGACGAGCGCCCCCACGACCACGTACACGCCCGCCACGACGACCGTGCCCGCGCGCAGCGTGCGCGGCAGCAGCCGGAGCTCGCCCGCGCCCCACTGCTGGTTCATGACGATGCTCACCGCCGCGGCGAGCCCGATCGCCGGCACGATCACGAGCGTCTGGACCGTCGCGGCACCGCCGAACCCCGCGACGACGTCCGTGCCCGACGGCCCGAGGACCCACACCATGACGAGGTTCGTCACCGTGAGGAGCAGGTAGGACAGGCCGACCGGCAGGCCGACGCCGAGGAGCAGCCCGCGCACGTCGACCCGCTCGACGACCACACCCTCGGAGGGCGCGTCCGACGTCGACGGTTCCGCGATGTCCGGGGCGGCCGGGGGGACGGACGCCGCAGCACCCGGCCGGCCGGGCCGTGCCGTGGCCGGGGTCGGAGCCGTCGTCGTCGCGGACGATGGCGGCAGAGGCGGAGGTGGAGGCGGAGGCGGGGCCGGCGTCGTCCACGAGCCGGCGGGCAGCGCCCGGAGCACCCGTCGCCACCACGCGGCCACCCGCTGCGGCGCCGGGTGGTGGCGCAGGGCGAGCACGCGGCGCAGGCCGGGGACGTGACCCGGCCGCGGGAGGAGGCGGGCGCGCACGAGGAGCGCCCAGGCGACGGCGGCACCGACGAGCGTGGAGCCCGTGATCGCGACCGGGACCGCGAGCACGCCGAACCCGCCCACGAGCCCGACGAGCCACACGACGAGCACCTGGAGCCCCGCGACGAGCAGCGCCACGGTCGCCGACGCCCCGGTGCGCGCCCACCCGCGCAGCGCGGCGGCCGCGACCGCCGTCGGGACGGACAGCACGCTCGCGACCACGGTCCAGCGCGCGAACGCGACGAACTCAGCGACGAGCGGCGCGGGCACGGACAGCACGTCGGCGAGCGCCGGCGCGGCCAGAACCACCAGCAGGGCGACCCCGCCGAGCACGGCCGCACCCGCCGCCACGAACCGCCCCAGCAGCGCCGCGGTGGCCGAGGTCGGGACGACGGCCGCGCCGCCGTCCTCGCCCGCGCCGGCCCCGCCGCCGTCCTCGGCGTCGGCCCCCTCGCCCCGCCCCCGGGACCCGTGCAGGCGCGCGAAGCCGACCTGGGTCGAGACGTCGAGGCCCTCCTGGACGGCGAGGACGAGGAACGTCACGGGGATGAAGAGCGACCGGACGTAGAGCGCGTCGTCGCCCATGTGCCCCAGCAGCGCGGCGATGACGAGCTGTGCGAGCGCCCCCACGACCAGGGCCGCGCAGATCGGGGTGGCGAGGCGGACGACGCGACGGCGCAGTGCCCCGACCGTCGGCCCCGCGGACGGTGGCGGCGCCACGGGCGGCAGCGCCTCCGGTCGCGGCGAGGCGGTCGCGACCGGGGTCGCGGCCGCCTCCCTAGACGAACTCGGCATGCCGTGCCCTGCCCTGCAACCAGCCCTGCGCGAGGGTGAGCCGCTGCACGGTCCGCGTGCCCTCCATCATCTCCAGGCCGGGCACGTCGCGGACCAGCTTGTCGAGGTACGGGTGCTCCCACCGCGCACCCGGGCCGAGCAGCGGCGGCACCGCGTGCGTGACCTCCTCGGCGAGGTCGAGGGCGGTGGCCTTGGCCGCCGCCGGCAGCGTCCCGTCCGCGGGGTCGGCGTCGGCGGCACGCGCGGCCTGGAGCACGAGAGCGCGCGCGGCGTGGAGCCGGTCGTCGAAGGTCTCCAGGCGCCACCGCTCGTCGGCGGTGAACGACGACCGCTCGGCGCGCACGTGGTCGAGCGCCGCCTGCGTCACGCCCACGGCGAGCGACGCGACGACGGGGCGCAGCCGGTTGAAGGTGCGCACGGCCCCGAGGAGACCGCGGCGCGACGGCGACAGGTGCCGCCCGAGCGTGTCCTGGGCGAGCAGCGGCACGTCGTGCAGCCGCACCTCGCCGAGCTGCACGGCGCGCATCCCGGTCGTCACGAGCGGCGCGGCGTCGAAGCCCGGCCGGTCGGTGTCGACCAGGTAGACGCCGACGCCCAGCGGGCCCGGGCGGTGCCGGGCGAACACGACGCCAAGGCTCGCGCGCGCCACGTTGCCCACGTACTTCTTGTGGCCCCGCAGCACGGGAGCGCCGTCGGCCTCGGCGACCGCGGTCTCCAGCGCCGCCGCGTCCGAGCCGCGTTCGGGCTCGGTGAGGCCGAAGAACGTCCACGTGCCCGGCTGCGCCACGCGACGGTAGAAGCGGTCGCGCTGCTCGTCGTCCGCGAGATCGTCCACGACGACCCCGGACATGGACGGCCCCGGCGCCCCGACGACGACGGACGCGTCGCCCCACGCGAGCGCCTCGGCCACGACCACGCGCTCCACGCACGTGCGCACGTGCACCGGCACGCCCCGCACACGCAGCGGGTCGTCGAGGTAGCCGGGCGGGAACCCGCCGAGCTGCCGGTACGGCAGGGCGCCGGAGTCCAGGAGCACCTGGAGCGCGGCGGGGTCGGCGTCGATCGCGAGGGCGTGCTCGCGGAGCGCGGCGCCCACGGGCCGCAGGTGGTCGCGCAGTGCGACGAGGTCGACGGTGCTCATGCGTCCTGCCCCTCCCGGCCGTGGGGTGTCTCGGTGTCGCGGCCCGGCAGCGTCCCGCTCGCGTGGCCGAGCAGGTCGATCGTGCGCGCGAGCCGCGCGGCGTCGCCGTCGACGTACCCCGACGCGCCGAACAGGTTGTGGACGGCGCGCGACGAGCGGTCCAGGACCGCGGTGACGCGCGCGAGCGACGTCCCGGAGACCGCGGGCCCGCGGTCGGGCGACCCGGCGGCGGCGTCCCCCGCCGCGACCCCGCCCAGGAGCGCCTGCGCCTCGAGGTGCGCGAGCGCCGCGTCCGCGAGCACGAGGCGGACGGGCGGCAGGTTCACCGTCGCCGTACCGCCGACCGTGCGGCCCCGCAGGCGTTCCACGGCCCGGTCCGTCAGGCGCTCGCACAGCCCGGTCCGGACCCACGCGACCCCGACTCGCCAGGCGGCGTCGGCCGCGCGGGCCGCGGCGCCCCCGTCGGTGGCGGGTGCGGCAGGTCCGGGTTCCCCGGCTGCGGGCGCGGCCGACCCGGGTGCCACGGCGGCGCGGGGCGCCCGCCACGCGCGCAGCGTGCCGACGTCCGACGCCACCTCGCCGACCCGCGCCCACCCGCCCGGGGGCGGGACGTCGTCGGGCAGCAGGACGCACTCGCCCGGCAGCGCCGCGACGGGCAGCAGACCCCCGAGCGCGGTGAGCGCCGCGACCGCGCCACGTTCGCGCGCGACGGCGCGGAGGTCGGCGGGGCCGTCCACGGTGCCTTTCTCGGGCAGCACGCCCGCCCCGACGGGGGCGGGGGCGACGACGTCCGTGCTCATGCGAGCACCGCCTCTCGGGACAGGTCGTCGACGTCCGGGGACGCCTCGACGGGACGCGGGCCGAGGACGAGGGAGCAGCGGTACCCCAGCTCGAGGCACCGCTCGTGCAGCGCGACCGGCGCGTCAGAGACGTCGTCGCACGCGGCGAGGACCTCCCAGACGCCCGTCGCCGCCGCGCCCGGGTCGGCGCGCAGCACGACGCCGTCGAGATCGGGTACGTCGCCCGGGTCCATGTCGACGCCGAGCACGACGCGCCGAGCGCCCGGTGCCGGGGCGCTCTCCCCGGCCGACGCGGGAGCACCGTCGCGGGGCGACTCCGCCGCGTCCGGCCGGGGGCCGCGCGGTGCCCGCGCGACCGACAGCGCCTCGACCGGCCGGCCCGCGCCGCCGTGGCCCACGACGAGCGCGACGACCCGGTCGCGCGCGGGGACACGCGTCGCCGTCGGGGGCAGCGTGCACTGCTCCAGGACGAGGACCATGGCGTCGCCCCCGAGCCCGGTGCCCGTGGGGCCGCCGTGCGCGAGCTCCTCGTGCGCGAGGCGCAGCGCCGTGAACGGTCCGGCCAGCCCTTGCTCGGTCACGCAGAACGTGTACGGCCGGTCGTCGAACAAGTCGGCGACGAACCCGCCGAGCAGGCGCTCGTGCTGCAGGTCCGGGGTGGTGACGACGAGGACGACGAGGCGCACGTCGTCGAGCAGGCCCCGGTCGCCCAGCGCGGCGCGCGCCGCGCGGATCATCGTCGGGTAGTCCCGCCCCGGGCCGCTCTGGAGCCAGTCGGTCGGCTGGTCCTCGCCGTACACGTACCGCAGGTCCTCGGCGACCGACCGGCGCGTCCCGTCCCCGACCGGGACGAGGTCGTCGACCGGGACGTCCACGACGCCGCGCACGCGCAGGGCGGCGCCGCCGGGACCCGTCCAGGACGCCGGGCCGGACGACGACCCGCTGCTGCCCCCGAGCGTCACGTCAGTTCCGGGTCGAGTGCTCGACGACGAAGTCCGTCAGCGAGCCCACGGTCTCGAGGTGGTGCTGCTCGAGCGACTCCGGGTCGACCTCCATGTCGAGCGAGTCCTCGAGGGCCATGAGCAGGCCGAGGACGCTCGTCGAGTCGAGGTCGAGGTCGTCGAACAGGCGGGTCGCGTCCGTGACGTCGGGCAGCGGCCGCCCGAGGACGCTCGACAGCGCCTCGACGACCGCGCCGACGACGCGCTCGCGGCCGAGGGCCTCCTGGGACTCGGTGTTCGTGCTGGTGCTCACGATGTTCCTCCGGGTGGTGGGTCGGGCGCCCGCGGGAGCGGGTGGCGGGTCGCGGCCGGTCGGCCGGCGGGTCAGGGGGCGGCGACGGCCTCGGCGGGGGCGACGCGCGCGCCGAGGTCGTGGAAGACCTGACGGGACAGGAGGTCGTCGGGCGTGTCCGCGTGCCGCACGAGGAACGACTCGTCGCCGAGCGTCAGCACCTCCGCGGGGTAGCCGTGGCTGAGGAAGTGCACGGGCGACGCCGTCGCGCCGTACGCGCCGGAGCGGTCGACGGCGACGAGGTCGCCGGCCGCGAGGTCCGCCGGGAGCGGGACGGCCTTGCCGATCGTGTCGTTGGGCGTGCACAGCGGACCCGTGACGTTCCACGGCACGTCCTCCGCGCCGGTCGCCGGGCCCACCTTGCGCATCGGGAAGTTGCGCTTGACGAACGAGCCGATGCCGACGGCCGCCATGTGGTGGTTGGTCCCGCCGTCGGCGACGGCGAACCGCTCGCCCATCGACTTCTTCACGTAGCGCACGCGCGCGACGTACGTGCCGCACAGCGCCACGAGGTAGCGCCCCAGCTCCATGACGAGGTCGGTCGCGGGGTGCCGCTGCACGAACGCCTCGACCACGGGGTTGAGCGCCGCGGTGAGGACCTCGACGTCGAGGTCGCGCTCGCGCTCGAAGTACGCCACGCCCAGGCCCCCGCCGACGTCGACGAGCTCGAGCGGGAACCCGAGCCGGTCCGCGAGGCGCTCCGCGAGCTCGAAGATGCGCGTGGTGTTCTCGACGATCGTGCCCTCGTCGAGGATCCGGGTGCCCATGTACACCTGGACCCCGACGACGCGCGCCGTCGTGAGCCCGGCGCACAGGTCCGGCGCGTCGAGGAGCTGCTGCTCGTCGATGCCGAACTGGCGCGGCTTGCCGCCCATCGTGAGCCCGGAGCCCTTGACGGAGAACGACGGGTTGACGCGCAGCACGACGCGCGCGGGCCGTCCCGTCGCGCGGGCGAGCTCGTCCACCAGCGCGAGCTCCGGCAGCGACTCGACGATGATCGCGCGCACGCCCGAGTTGAGGCACGCGACGAGCTCGTCGCGGCTCTTGCCGGGGCCGAGGAACAGGACGTCCTGCGGCTCGACCCCGGCCGCGAGCGCCGTGCGCAGCTCGGTGAGCGACGACACCTCGGCGTTCGCGCCGAGCGAGTGCAGCAGCCCGCAGATGCTCACGTTGGGGTTGGCCTTGAGCGAGTAGAAGATCCCCAGCGCGGGGTGCAGCCGCTCGCGCAGCGCGCGGTAGTTCGCGGCGAGCACGTCGCCGTCGTACACGTACACGGGCGTGCCGAACTCCTCCGCGACCGCGGCGAGGTCCGCGCTCCCGGGCGTCGTCGGCCGGCTCGGGGTCGTGGTCATCGGGGGTCTCCTTCGGTCGGGGTCGCGGCCGTCGGCGCCGTCGTGCGCCGGGCGGTCCGTTCCGTCAGCCGCTCCGTCACGGCGCGGTCGAGGCGGGTGAGGGCGTCCTCGTCGGGCGCGACGAGGAAGCCGTGCAGCCGGCCGGCGAAGGTGCCGCCCGAGGCCGCGGCGGGCGCGCCGGCGTTGACCGTGCCCGTCCCCTGGACGACGAGACCCGCCCGCCCGGCCGCGCCCGGGAGCAGGTCGCCGAGGGCGTCGTGGAGCGCCGCGAACGACAGCGGGGCGTCGAGCACGAGCGGGTACTGGCGCGCGAGCGCGACCCACCCGTCCGGCTGGAACCGCTCCTGGAGCGGCACGGTGTACGTGGACATGTTGCTGCGCGCGTTGATCTCCAGGACCGGCAGCAGCGACCCGTCCGTGCGCACGAGCGCGTCGACCCCGACGAGACCGTGGAACCCGTCGGCGGCGAGGCGCGCCCCGAGCCGGGACGACAGCTCGGCCAGCGCGTCGACCTGCGCCGCGGGCAGGCGCGACGGGATGCGGTGACCCTTGTGGACCCCGCCCTCCGTGATCGCCTCCTTGACGAAGTCGAACGCGACCGAGCCGTCCTGCGCGACGGTGAAGTGGTAGTTGAGGTCGGTCGCCTTGTCGGCCCAGACCTCCACGACGACGGCGAGGCGGTCGTCGCCCGAGCGCGCGGCCCGGCGCGTGACCATGCGCACGAGCTGGTCGAGGCGGCGCGGGTCATCGACGACGAGGATCCCCTTGCCGGAGACGCCGTACGCGTCCTTGACGCCCACGGTCGCGCCGTCCGCGACGAGCCGCGCCGCCTCGGCGCACGCGCGCTCGAAGTCCTCGACGGTCCGGCACGCCCAGCCGCGCGCCTGCTCGATCCCGAGCTCGTCGCACAGCCCGCGGCTGTAGACCTTGCTGTTGACGGCCTTGGTCGTGGCGGCGTCGGTGAGCACCGAGCGCAGGCCGGTGGCGGCCGCAAGGTCCTCCTCCGCCGACGACGTCCCGTGCGCGAGGAGGCGCACGCCGTCCGCCGCGAGGTCGCCCAGGCGAGCGAGGAGCGCGGGCGAGTCGAGCGCGTCGAGGGTGACGGTGCGCAGCGGGTCGCTCGACTCGGCGACGTGCACGGTCGGGAGCCCGACGCCGAGCGCGTCCAGGTGGGCGAGGTGGTCCGGGTCGGGCTCGGCCTTGAGCACGACGTGGTCGTCCGGCCCGGCGAGGAGCAGCGCGAGCTCGTCCATGCGGTTGACGAGCGCGGCCGTCGCCGACGCGCCCCCGACCGAGGGCAGGCCGACCTCCCCGACCGCCCACGCGTCCTCGACCTCGAAGTTCCCCAGCAGCACGAGCGGCGCGTCGGGCGCGCCTGCGAGCGCGCGCTTGGTCCGCGCGAGGAACGGCTCGCGGGGGACCCCCGTCCGAACGTCCGGGGCAGCGTCCGGGGTGGCGGCCTCCGCCACCTGCTCGACCGTCATGCGGGCTCCTCCGTCTCGTGGGGCGCGTAGCGCAGGACCATGGCGGAGAACGTGGCACCCAGCCCGACCGCCACCATGAGGAACGGGTCGCCGGGGCGTAGCCGGCCCTCGGCGCGCGCCGCGGCGTAGCCGATGAACGAGTCGGCGCCGAAGCAGTGGCCCGTCACGGGCACGTCGTCGAGCCGGACGCGCGCGATCGGCAGCCCGAGGCGCGTGCACAGGCGCCGCCAGGACACGCGGTTCACGTTGTGCGGCAGGACGAGCGCGAGGTCGTCCAGCGTCAGGCCCGCGCGCTCGACGGCCTCGACCACGACCTCCGCGAGCACCTCGGTGTAGGCGACGCCGAACGGCGCGGCCAGGTCCTCCGGGAGCGGGACCTGGTGGTACTCGCCCAGGGTGCGGGTCGCGTAGGAGAGGACGGGGCTGCCGGCCTGCGCCGAGACCCCGCCGGCCGGGTCCGCCGCCACGAGGACCGCCGCCGTGCCCTCGCCCATGATCGTCGTGCCCTCGATGAGGCGGGACCCGGGGCTGAACGCCTTCTCCCCGGTGAGGACGAGCGCGAGCGCGTCCGGGTCGCCGTCGGCCGCGAGCAGGCGCCCCGCGACGTCGACCGCGAGCAGCGCGGACGCGCACGCGTGCTGGGTGAGGGTCCACACGACCGCGTGGTCGAGCCCGAGGCGGTCCGCGGCGTCGTGCAGGGGGTTGACCCCGACCGGGGCGACGGTCGCGATGGTCCGCGCGCCCAGCACGTACCGGACGCGCTGCTCGTTGCCCGCGAGGCCGGGCACGGCGCGCGCCGCGGCGACGAGCAGGTCGGTGAGGCTCTCGTCCGGCGCCGTGCACACCTCACGGAGCCCGAAGAAGCGCTCGAACACGCCGAGCTCGAGGTGGTCGAGGCCCAGCTCGTCCGCCAGGTCGCGGATGGGCACGCGCGTCGCGGGGACGTGCGCGCCGACGTCGACGAGGGTCGTCATGCCGCGGTCCCGGGGACGTCCACGACGCTGCGCAGGTGCTCGGCGAGCGCCCGGGGCGTCGGGTTGTCGACGACGGCCTCCGGGTCCAGGTCGACGCCCAGCGCGTCCTCCAGGTCGCCCAGCAGCGCCAGGACCTGGACCGACCCGAGGCCGAGGCCGGCGAGGTCGCCCGCCGGGTCGACGTCCGCGGGCGCGACGCCCAGGGCGGTGGCGACGTGGCGGAGCACGAGGTCGTCGAGAGCGTCGGGCTGCGGTGAGGTCATGAGCGGGTCCCTGCGAGCTCGGTGCGCGCGCGGTCACGGGACGCGCGCAGGGAGTGGAGCGCGGCGAGGTCGCCCGCGCCGTGCAGGTCGCGCGCCCGACCGCGCTGGATCTTGCCGCTCGTGGTCCGCGGCACCTGGCCGGGACGCACGAGGACGACGTCGTGCACCGCGGCGCCCGAGACGGAGGCCAGGTGGGAGGCCATCTGGCGCACGACGGCGTCCAGCTCGTCCTCGGCGCTCGCGCCGTCGAGACGAGCCCCTGGCGTGGGGCGGAACTCCTGGACCGCGCACAGCGTGCCCGGCAGGCCCTCCGCCTCGAACACCGCGCCCGGGCGCCCCTCGGCGCCGGGGTGCAGGCGCCGCAGCTCGCGCTCGAGGTCGTAGGGGTACAGGTTGCGCCCCGCGACGATGAGGAGCTCCTTGATCCGGCCCGTGACGACGAGCTGGCCGCCGTGCAGCGCGCCGAGGTCGCCGGTCCGCAGCCACGGGCCGGTGCCGTCGGCCGCGACCGCGCCGAACGTCTCGGCCGTCGCGCCCGCGGCCGCGTCGCCCCAGTACCCGGCCGCGACGGTCCCGCCGCGCAGCCAGACCTCCCCGACCGCGCCGTCGGGCACCTCGACGCCCTGGTCGTCGACGAGGCGCAGCTCCACGCCGCTCGGCAGGCCGCAGCACACGAGCCGCGCGCCCGGGACGCTGCCCCGGCCCTGCGCCGCGGCGTCCGGGAGGGCGGACAGGAACGACGCCTCCTCGAGCACGACCAGGTGGCCGTCGGCGAGCGCCGCCTCGTCCGCGGTGATGACGAGCGGGAGCCGCCGGTCCGGGTACGTCGCCGTGAGCGTCGCCTCCGCGAGGCCGTACCCCGGGCCGTGCGCCGACCCGCGGAAGCCCACGGGCTCGAACCGGCGCGTGAAGGCGTCCAGGACGGCGGGATCCACCGGCTCGGCCCCGCCGAGCGCCCAGCGCAGCCGGGTGAGGTCGAGCTCGGCGAGCTGGTCGTCGCGCACGCGCCGCGCGCACTGGTCGTAGCCGAAGTTCGGCGACGCCGTGACGGTCGCGCCGGTCTCGGTGATCGCGGAGAGCCAGCGGACGGGACGCTTGAGGAAGGCCGTGGAGGGGACGATGACGGCCGTCGCGCCCAGGCCCAGGGGGACGAGCAGCATCCCGACGAGGCCGAAGTCGTGGTACCCCGGCAGCCAGCTGCAGAAGACGTCCTCGGGGACGAGGCCGAGGGTCGTCGAGAACGCCTCGTGGTGGTGCAGCACGTTCGCGTGCGTGACGACGACGCCCTTGGGGCTGCTCGTGGACCCGGAGGTGTACTGCAGGAACGCGACGTCCTGCGGGCCCAGGCGGCCGCGCCGGGCCGGGCCGTCCGTGGCGCCGTCGACCACGGTCACGACGACGGGGCCGCCGTCGGCGCGCCGCAGCGGCTCGGCCCACTCGGTGGTCTCGCTCGCGGCGGTCGGGTCGACGAGCACGACGGCGGCGTCGCAGTCGACGAGCATGCCGCGCACGCGCTCGCGCTGGTACGCCTGCCCTCCCGGGAGCGGCGACGGGACGGGGATCAGGCCCGCGTAGAAGCAGGCCACGATCCCGACGACGAAGGACGCGGTCGCCGAGTAGAGCACGAGGGCGCGGTCGCCCTGCTCGTGCCGGTCCGCGAGGTCGGCCGCGAGCGCCGCCGCCTGCGCGTCGAGCTCGGCGTAGGTCAGGGTGCGCCGCTCGCCCACCTCCGGCACGACCACCACCGCGGCGTGGTCCGGCCGCTCGCGTGCGTGCTCGTGGACGAGGTCCACGAGGGTCAGGTCGTCCGGCTGCGCGCCCATGTGGCCCCCTCCGTCACCGGCGCCGGGACCGTCCCGGCACGTAGGACGCCGGGCAGCACTAAGCCCGACCCGGCGGTCCGGGGGAAGCCTGGCAGCGGAAGGCCGCGGTGTAAACAAATCCGACGTGTCCGGAAGAGGACAAATGCCCGCTGACCTCCCCGTTCGTCACACAGGTCCGACCGCCGGGACGGCCCTCTGCACGCCGCGGGAGGTCGGCTAGAGTCCCACCGTGTGACGTCGACGGAGCGAGACCCGGCCCTCGGCGCCAGGCACTCCGCGCGGGCGGTCGCGCTGCGCCGCGCCCGCGACGTCCTCGTGCTCGACTCCGGCGTCGGAGCGGCCCCGGAGCCCCTGTGGACACGGGTGCGCGAGCGGGCGCGCCGCGACGCCCGCATCCGGGTCGTGACGGTCGAGCCACCCGAGCCGCCGAGCGACGGGGCGCTCGACGACACCGCCCCTGACGGCGACGCCGTCCCCGACGGACCGCTCGTCGACACGCCGCCCGCTGCCGACCACCCGGGCCCCGACGCCCCCGAGGACGAGCGCGACGACGGGCGCGACGACGGCCCCGGCGTCGAGCACCGCGTGGCACCGGCGCTGCCCCTGACCCTCGTCGCCCTCGACGACACGGTCGTGCTCGTCGCCCGCCCGGACCGCACGCGAGCCGTGACCGACCGGGACGCCGTCCGCGCGCTGCGGGCCCTCGCCGAGTCCGAGTGGGACCGGGCGCGGGCGGCCGACGACGCGCTCGCCCCGAGCGAGGACACGCTCCTGCGGCTCCTCGCCGAGGGCAAGACGGACACCGCGGTCGCCGCGCGGCTCGGCGTGTCGCCGCGCACGGTCCGCCGTCACGCCGCCGGGCTCATGGGGCGCCTCGGCGCGACGAGCCGGTTCGAGGCCGGCGCCCGGGCCGCTCAGCGCGGCTGGATCCGGATCACCGACCGCTAACGGGCAGCCGCCGCCGCGAGCTCCGCGTCGCTGCGCAGGATGCAGAACTCGTTGCCCTCGGGGTCGGCGAGCACGACCCAGCCCCCGCCGTCGGGCGTGCGCCGGTCCGCGACCTGCGTGGCCCCGAGCGCGAGCACGCGCTCGACCTCCTCCTCGCGCGTGCGGTCCGTGGGCCGCAGGTCGAGGTGGACGCGGTTCTTCAGCTCCTTGTCGTCGGGCACCTCGACGAACAGGACATGGCCACGGCTCTCGGCGGGCGTCGTCGCGTCCGCCGGCGGGATGATCATGCACTCCTCGTGGCCGGGGAGGTTGGGGTCGCCGGGCACGTCGGTGTACCCGAGGACCTGGGCCCAGAAGACGGACTGCGCGTAGGAGTCGCGCGCGTCGAACGTGGTGTGGGAGATGCGAGAGGTCATGGGCGTGACCCTGCCACGCGCTCACCGCGCGGGCACCGTCTTTTCGCCCGAGACTGGCCCGCGTGAGCGCATCGACGAGGCACGTCGCGTGGACCGGGTGGGACGACGACCCGGACCGCCTGGAGGCTGCGACCGTCGCCGTGCGCGACGACCGGCTCGCGGCGCTGGGCACGTCGCGCGCGACGTCGCACGCGACCGCGTGGGCGCTGCGCACCGGTCCCGGCTGGGTGACCGAGCACCTCGACGTCTCGGTGCGCGGGCTCGGGTGGTCCCGCCACCTCGACCTCGTCCGGACGCCCGACGGCGCGTGGCGCGCCGACGTGCGCGAGTCGGGGACGCCGCCGTCGGGCCTCGCCGAGCCGGGCATCGCCGACCCGGCGGCGCTCGATGGCGCGCTGGACTGCGACGTCGCGCTGTGCCCGGTCACCAACACGATGCCGATCCTGCGGCTGGGCCTGCTCGGCGACCGCCCGCCGGCGGGCGAGACACGCCTGGTCATGGCGTGGGTCGACCTGCCGTCCCTGGCGGTCCTGCGCAGCGACCAGGTATACGCCGCGCGCGAGCCGCTCGACCCCGCGACCGGTCAGGGCGTCGTCACGTACACGAGCGCCACGCGCGACTTCACGGCAGACCTCACGGTCGACACCGACGGCCTGGTGGTGGACTACCCGCACCTGGCCCGCCGCCTCTGACACACCCGGCCTCCCGCCGAACACGACGTTGCTGTCGTTCTCGAGGCGATGACGACAGCAACCTCGTGCTCGACCCGCGCGGAACGTCGTTCTTGACGGCGAGCGGCGGCGGGCCGGGTCAGTCCTGTGGCGGCCGGCGCAGGCGCTTGACGTCGGTCCGCCGCTTCTTGGCGCCGATCCGGCGCTCGACCGAGCCCCGCGTGGGCCGGGTCGCGCGCCGCGGCGGCCCGGGCGGGGCGACGGCGTCGGCCAGCAGGGCGGCGAGCCGCGTCCGCGCGGCCTCGCGGTTGCGCCGCTGCTCCCGGTGCTCCGACGCCGCGACGGTGACGACGCCCCCGACGAGCCGCCGGCCCAGGCGGTCCAGCAGCCGCGCGCGCTGGGACTCCGTGAGCACCGCCGACCGCGCGACGTCCCACGACAGCTCGACGCGCGAGTCGGTCGTGTTGACGCCCTGCCCGCCGGGCCCGGACGAGCGCGAGAACCGCCACGACAGCTCCGCCTCGGGGACGACCAGGGTGGTCGTCACGGGCAGGCCGGGGCGGGCGTCGTCGGGCATCCGTCCATCGTGCCCGACGGCGCCCGCGCGGCCCAGGGGATTCGGTCGCGCCTCGCGGGCGCAGGCAGGCGACGGCAGCGACGGCGGGCGGCGGCCCGGCGGTCAGCGGTCGAGCTGCGCGTCGATCTCGGCGACCCGGGCGGCGACGAGGTCGCGGACGACGTCGTCGGGGAGCGGATGGTCGCTGGAGAACCGGACGGTCCCCTTGGCGTGCGAGAAGCCGTCGAGCCGCGCCTCGACGGCGGTCACCGCGGCCGGGCTGAACGGGTAGACCGCGAGGTGCTTCGCCGAGGCCATGGCGCTGAGCAGCGCCTTGCCGCGGTAGAGCAGGGCGGGCATCCCGTAGCTCGTGCCCTCGGTGGCGTCCGGGACGACGCCGCGCGCGACCTCGACGACGCGCGCGAGCGTCGCGCGGTCCGGCTCGTCCACGCCGGCCAGGTAGTCGGTGACGGTCCCCATCCGGCCATCGTCCCGCCGTCGGCGCGGGGCCGCTCGGCGAGCGGGACCGCTCGTCCGACCTGCAAGATCACAGTGCGCCCACCTTGACCTCAACCGTGGTCGAGGTCCTAGCGTGGCTGCATACCGACGGAAGGAACCTGAGGAACCATGCCTGTCTACACTCTC
>NZ_JBGNYC010000031.1:0-58285 GCF_051844275.1 Cellulosimicrobium sp. CpK407 | reverse complement strand
TGGCCTGCTCCTCCGGGAGCGTGAGAGGACGCGTCTCAAGGTGGAGTGGCCGAGAGGCGAGGCAGCGGCCTGCAAAGCCGTATACGTGGGTTCGAATCCCATCTCCACCTCGCAGCAGTGCAGCACCCCGGGCGATTGGCGCAGCGGTAGCGCGCTTCCCTGACACGGAAGAGGTCACTGGTTCGATCCCAGTATCGCCCACCAGCACGAAGGCCGTCCCGGTTCACCGGGGCGGCCTTCGTCGTCCACTACCCTCGGCCCATGCCCGACCTGCGCCCCGCCCACGACGTGCTGCCGCTCGGCACCGCCCCGCGTCCCACGACCGCCGCCGAGCTCCTCGCCCGGCTGCGCCCCGCCCTGCTCGGCCTGCTCGGGCCGACCGTCGAGGGCGCCGACCGGGCGCGGCTCGACGCAGACCTCGACGGCCCCGACGTCTCCCGGCTCGACGTCGACCTGACGGGGGTGCGCGTGCGCGTCGGCAGCCAGGGCGCCGCTCGGAGCGCGGAGCACGCGTCCGGCCGCTCGTCCCGGGACGTCGAGGACGTGCGCTCGCGCGAGGACGCGGTCCTGCGCCGGGTGCGCGTCGACGCGCACCCGCTCCTGGTCGAGGACGTGCCGGTGGACGTCGTCGCCGAGGCCGAGGGCCTGCGGTTCCGCTGGGTCGAGGACACCGCCGGCGGCCTCGGGGTCGAGGGCGTCGAGCCTGACGACGCCGCGCCCCTCACCGGCCACGTCCGGGTCGCGGCCCCGCGTGACGCGATCGTCGCGACCGCACGGCGGCTCGTGGCGACGGAGCTCCAGAACCTCGGCCTCACGCTCGCGTCGCTCGACGTCGAGCTCGAGTCGGCGGGGCCCCGCAGGGTGACCCTCCGCGGGTTCGCCCGGGTCCGCAAGGGGATCCTCTCGGCGAGCGTGCGCGCGACGGCGACCGCGGAGGTCGACGCACGGATGGTGCTCGCCGTCCGGGACCTCGAGCTGTCGAGCCGCAACCCCGTCGTCGCGGCGCTGCTCGTCGCGGCGCGCGGCGAGCTCGCGAAGGTCGAGGGCCGCCAGGTCGACCTCGTGTCCGACCTGCCGCCGGGCGTCCGCCTCGCGGACGTCCGCGTCGACGTCGGCGAGACGCTCGCCGTCTCGGCACGCTTCGCCTGACGAGGCCGGGCCGCCCTTGTGGTGCTCCTCGCGCGCACGTAGCGTCGGGAGCATGTGCCGGAACATCACGACCCTGCGCGGCCTCGAGCCGCCCGCCACCGACGAGGAGATCGAGGCGGCCGCGCGTCAGTTCGTCCGCAAGGTCACCGGGATCCAGCGCACGAGCGCGGCGACCGAGGAGCCGTTCGAGCGCGCGGTCGACGAGGTCACGGCGATCGTCGCGCGGCTGCTCGACGAGCTGCCGGAACGCCGCAACCCGCCGTCGACCGTCCCCCCGCTCCGTCGCGAGGAGGTCCGGGCGCGCATCGCCGCGCGTGAGGCGGCCGAGCGCGAGCACGAGCGGGCGCACGCCCTGGGGATCGCGCACACCCACTGAGCGGGAGCAGGTCCGGCGCCCGCACGGTCGGCGCGCGGCGACCGTGGCGCGCGCGGCAGCGCGACGAGGCCGTCTAGGCTCGGGACCTGTGAGTGCCGCACCCGCCCCGAACCCGTCGCCAGAGGCCACGCGCCCCGAACCCGTCAGCGCGAGCATGCGCCGCGCGAAGGCGGACGCGCGCTCGGCGCACGTGACGATCGGGCAGGTCCGCGAGGAGGGGGCCGGGCGGGTGACGATCGACTGCTCGTGCGGCATGTCGCTCACGAACGGCCCGGACTGGACCGTCGACGAGCACATCCGCCTCCACCGGGCGGAGGCGCGCTACCTCGCGCTGAGCGCGGTCGCCCCGGCCGGGATGCCGCGGCTCATCCCGGTCGACGCCGACCGGCTGCCGCGCGTGGACTGACCGGCGCTCAGAGCTCGTCGGGGTCGTCCCAGGACGTGCCCGACGACGCGCCGTCGATCGGCCGGCGCTCGTTCTCCGACAGCGACTGCGGGGCCTTGGTCGCGTCCCCACCGGTCAGCACGTCACCGACCGACTCCCCCTCCTCCTCACGGCGCGGGGACAGTCGTGCGGAGGCGACGTCCGACTCGTTGAGGTCGTCGCGGTGGTCTGCGTGGGTGCTCATGGCACGGGTCTACCAGGTCCGACGCCGCCATGCACGACCGTCCGCGGCGCGGCGCGGTCGGGGCCCGACGCGGTGAGACGGCCGCGGGACCCGACCCACGATCGGCGCGCGCTTGGCACACTATTTGTACACGTGTCCCCCGTCACGCGAGGTCGGGCGCCTCCTGCGACGACAGCGACCCGGGGGGCGTGGAATCCTCGAGGGCATGCAGACCTGGCCCGGCCACCCCTACCCGTTGGGCGCCACCTATGACGGGACGGGGACGAACTTCGCCCTGTTCTCCGAGGTTGCGGAGCGCGTGGAGCTCTGCCTCCTCGGCGACGACGGCACCGAGACGCGCGTCGACCTCGAGGAGGTCGACGCGCACGTCTGGCACGTCTACCTGCCCGGGAAGGGGCCCGGCACGCGCTACGGCTACCGGGTGCACGGGCCGTACGACCCGGCGAACGGTCACCGGTGCAACCCGGCCAAGCTGCTCCTCGACCCGTACGCGAAGGCGATCGAGGGACACGTCGACGGCGACGAGTCGCTGTTCTCCTACCGCTTCGCCGACGCCGGCGACGCGGCACCGGCGGACGAGGCACCCGAGGGCGCCGACGCGGACGACGCGCCCCCGCCCGCTCCCCCGCTCAACGACGACGACTCGGCCGGGCACACGATGGTCTCGGTCGTCATCAACCCGTACTTCGACTGGGGTCACGACCGCCCGCCGAACCGGGACTACCACGACAGCGTGATCTACGAGGCGCACGTCAAGGGCATGACGATGCTCCACCCGGACGTGCCGGACGACCTGCGCGGCACGTACGCCGGCATGGCCCACCCGGCCGTCGTCGAGCACCTCGTGACGCTCGGCGTCACGGCGGTCGAGCTCATGCCGGTGCACCAGTTCGTCAACGACCCCACGCTCGTCGAGAAGGGCCTGTCGAACTACTGGGGCTACAACACGATCGGCTTCTTCGCGCCCCACAACGGGTACGCGGCGTACGGCACGCGCGGGCAGCAGGTCATGGAGTTCAAGACCATGGTCAAGGCCCTGCACGAGGCGGGCATCGAGGTCATCCTCGACGTCGTCTACAACCACACCGCGGAGGGCAACCACCTCGGCCCGACGCTGAGCTTCCGCGGCATCGACAACAAGGCGTACTACCGCCTGGTCGACGGCGACGAGGCGCACTACTTCGACACCACGGGCACGGGCAACTCGCTGCTCATGCGCTCGCCGCACGTGCTCCAGCTCATCATGGACTCGCTGCGGTACTGGGTGACCGAGATGCACGTGGACGGGTTCCGCTTCGACCTCGCGGCGACCCTGGCCCGGCAGTTCCACGAGGTCGACCGCCTCTCGGCCTTCTTCGACATCGTCCAGCAGGACCCGGTGATCTCCCAGGTCAAGCTCATCGCCGAGCCGTGGGACCTCGGCGACGGCGGCTACCAGGTGGGCGGCTTCCCGCCGCTGTGGACCGAGTGGAACGGGCAGTACCGGGACACCGTGCGCGACTTCTGGCGCGGCGAGCCCTCCACGCTGCCCGAGCTCGCGAGCCGCCTCACCGGCTCGTCCGACCTCTACGAGCACAGCGGTCGCAAGCCCATCGCGTCGATCAACTTCGTCACCGCGCACGACGGCTTCACGCTCAACGACCTCGTGTCCTACGACGAGAAGCACAACGACGCGAACGGCGAGGACAACAACGACGGCGAGAGCCACAACCGGTCCTGGAACTGCGGGGCGGAAGGGCCGACCGACGACCCCGAGGTGCGGGCGCTCCGCGCGCGCCAGCGCCGCAACTTCCTCGCGACCCTCCTGCTCTCCCAGGGCGTGCCCATGCTCGCGCACGGCGACGAGATCGCGCGCACGCAGGGCGGCAACAACAACGGCTACTGCCAGGACAACGCGATCACGTGGATGGACTGGGGCGGCGAGGAGGGCCTCGACGACGAGCGGGCCGCGCTGCTCGACTTCGCCCGCCGCGTGGTGTGGCTGCGGCGCGACCACCCCGTGCTGCACCGGCGGCGCTTCTTCCTGGGCCGCGGCGGCTCCGGGACCGTCGACGACGAGCTGCCGGACATCGAGTGGCTCGACATCACCGGCTCGCGCATGGACCAGCAGGACTGGGACCACGCCTACGCGCGCACCGTCATGGTGTTCCTCAACGGCGACGCGATCCCCGAGAAGGACCGGCGCGGCGAGCCGATCGTCGACGACTCGTTCCTCCTGCTGCTCAACGCCCACTCCGACGCGCTCGAGTTCACCGTGCCGCCCGCGCGGTACGGCGAGGGCTGGGACGTCGTGCTGGACACCGACGGCACGGTGGACGTCGGCGACGCCCTGCGCCCGGGCGACACGGTCTCCGTGACGGGCCGCAGCGTCATCGTCCTGACCCGGCCCCCGCTGCGATGACGGCCGCGCCCGACGTCCGCGCGCCCGGCGCGCCGCCCCGCGTCCCCGTCTCGACGTACCGCCTGCAGCTCGGCCCCGGCCTCACGTTCGACGACGCCGCGCGCCAGGTGCCGTACCTCGCGGCCCTCGGGGTCACGCACCTCTACCTCTCCCCCGTGCTCCAGGCCGCGCCCGGCTCGACCCACGGCTACGACGTCGTCGACCACACGCGCGTGAGCACGGAGCTCGGCGGGCACGAGGGCCTGGGGCGCCTCGCCGCGAGCGCCCGGGCGGCGGGCCTGGGCCTGGTGCTCGACGTCGTGCCGAACCACATGGCGGTGCCGACGCCCGCGTGGCACAACCACGCGCTGTGGTCGGTCCTCGAGGACGGCGCCGACTCGCCGTACGCCCGGTGGTTCGACGTCGACTGGTCGGCGGGCGAGGGCGCGGTGCTCATGCCGGTCCTCGGCGCGCGCCTGGGCGACGTGCTCGCGGCGGGCGAGATCACGGTCGACGAGGTCGAGGTCCCCGGGTCGCCGGAGCCGCGGCCCGTGCTGCGGTACTACGACCACGTCTTCCCGGTGCGGGCGGGCACGGAGGACCTGCCGCTCACCGAGCTGGTGGAGCGTCAGCACTACCGCCTCGCGTACTGGCGCGTGGGCGACGAGGAGCTCAACTACCGGCGCTTCTTCGACGTCGGGTCGCTCGTCGCGGTCCGGGTCGAGGACGAGGAGGTGTTCGACGCGACGCACGCGCTCGTGCTCGGCCTCGTCACGGACGGCACGGTCGACGGCCTGCGCATCGACCACCCGGACGGCCTCGCCGACCCGGCGCAGTACCTCCGGCGTCTCGCCGACCGTACCGACGGCGCGTGGGTCGTCGTGGAGAAGATCCTCGCGGGCGAGGAGCAGGTGCCCCCGGACTGGGCGACGGTGGGGACCACGGGCTACGACGTCGCGTGGCGGCTGCAGCAGCTCTTCGTCGACCCCGGCGGCCGGTCCGGTCTGGACGCGGTGATGACCCGCCTCACGGGCGCCGTGCCGGGCGGGCTGGGGGCGCTCGTCGAGGAGGCGAAGCGCGAGGTCGTCGCGGGCCCGCTCTACGCGGAGCTGCACCGCCTGACCGACCTCGCGGCCGCCGTCTGCCACGACGACCCGCGCCTGCGCGACCACACGTGGCGCGGACTGCACCAGTGCCTGCGCGAGCTGCTCGTCGCGTTCGACCGGTACCGGGCCTACGTGGTGCCGGGCACCCCGCCACGGCACGAGGCGGTCCGTGCGGTCGAGGACGCCGCCGCGCGCGCCCGGGCCCGCCTCGACCCGCAGCGCGCGGAGACGCTCGACGTGGTGGTCGACCTCGTGCTGGGCCGGGAGGTCGGGAGCGCGGGTCGGCGCCGCGAGGCGCGCCGCGACGAGCTCGTGGTGCGGTTCCAGCAGGTCTGCGGCGCGGTGACGGCGAAGGGGGTGGAGGACACCGCGTTCTACCGGTGGACCGAGCTCGTGAGCCTGTGCGAGGTGGGGGGCGAGCCGGACCGGTTCAGCCTCGGCGTGCACGACTGGCACGCGTTCGCGCAGCGGTTCGCCGCGCTCACGCCGCACGCCCTCACGGCGGGGTCGACGCACGACACCAAGCGCGGTGAGGACACGCGCGCGGCGCTCGGGGTGCTGTCCGAGGACGCGGCGGGCTGGTCGCGGCTCGTCGACGAGGTCCGCGCGGCGACGGCCCCGTACCGCGGGGCGCTCGTGGACGGCCTCGCGGAGAGCCTGCTGTGGCAGACGGTCGCGGGGACGTGGCTGCCCGACGCGGGCGCCGGGGCCGACCCGGCCGACGGCGCGTCGGACGGCCCGTCCGGCGCGTCGATCGCGCCCGACCGCCTCGTCGACTACCTGCGCAAGGCGCTGCGCGAGGCGAAGGTCGCGACGTCGTGGACGAGCCCGGACGACGCCTACGAGGAGGCCGTCGCGGACCTCGCGCGGCGCGCGCTCGCCGACCCCGCGGTGACCGGCGCGTTCGCCCGGTGGTCCCGCGACCACCGCGAGGAGCTGCGCGCCGCGAGCCTCGGGATCACGCTCGTGCGGCTCACGGCGCCCGGCGTCGCGGACGTGTACCAGGGCGCGGAGTCGTACGCGCCGACCCTCGTGGACCCCGACAACCGCCGCCCGGTGGACGTCGGCGCGCTGACCGAGCGGCTCGAGCGGCTCGACGGCGGGGCCCCCGCACGCACGCTCGCGGACGAGAAGCTGCTCGTCACGGCGCGCGCGCTGCGGCTGCGCCGCGCCCTGGCCGGCGCGTTCGTCGGCGACGGCGCCGGGTACGCGCCCGTCGCGTCGTCGACGCCGTGCGCGCTCGCGTTCGCGCGCACCGCGCGGGGCCGCGGTGAGGCGGACGTCGCGCGCGTCGTGACCGTCGCCACGCGGCTGGCCGGCACGGTCGACCGGCTGGGCGGGTGGCGCGACCACGTCGTCGCGCTCCCCCCGGACACGGGGGCATGGGTCGACGTGCTCACCGGGCGGGAGCACGCGTCCGGCACGGTGCGCGTGGCCGACCTGCTCGCCGACCTGCCGGTCGCGCTCCTCGTCGACCAGGACGACGCCGCGGCCGTCGCCGTCGCGAGCCCGGGCGAGGCCCGGGAGCCCGCGGGGGACGCGCCGTGACGACCGACCCGACGAGCCAGGCGCCCGGGATCCCGCCTCCCCGCGTCCCCCCGCCTCGGTCGACCCCCATGCTCTCGGTGCCCGGGCCGCGGCCGGTCGTGTGGGCGCCGACGGCGCGCAGCGTCGAGCTGCTCCTGCCCGAGCCGGGCTCCGGGACGTTCGACGGCGCGCAGCGGCTCCCGCTGCGCCTCGTGGGCGCGCACGTGCCCGGGTGGTGGGGCTACGACCACGAGCTGCCGTGGGGCACGGACTACGGTTACGCGGTCGACGGCGGACCAGGCCGGCCCGACCCCCGCAGCCCGTGGCAGCCGTACGGCGTGCACGGTCCGAGCCGCACGTTCGACGCTACGTACGCCTGGACCGACGACGCGTGGACGGGCCGCGACGTGCGGGGCGAGGTCGTCTACGAGCTGCACGTGGGCACGTTCACGCCGCAGGGCACGCTCGACGCCGCGATCGACCGGCTCGACCACCTCGTCGACCTGGGCGTCGGCGCGGTCGAGCTCCTGCCGGTCGCGGCGTTCGGCGGCGAGCGGGGCTGGGGCTACGACGGCGTGCACCTGTACGCGGTGCACGAGCCGTACGGGGGCCCCCGCGCCCTGCAGCGGTTCGTGGACGCCGCCCACGCCCGGGGCCTCGCGGTCGTGCTCGACGTCGTCTACAACCACCTCGGGCCGTCGGGGAACTACCTGCCGGAGTTCGGCCCGTACTTCACCGACGCGCACACGACCCCCTGGGGCGCGGCGGTGAACCTCGACCGGCCGGGAAGCCGGGAGGTGCGCGAGTGGGTGATCGACAACGCCGAGCGGTGGTTCGTCGAGTTCCACGTCGACGCGCTGCGCCTCGACGCGGTGCACGCCCTCGTCGACCACTCCCCCACGCACCTGCTCGCGGAGCTCGCGCGACGCGTGGACCGCGTGGAGCAGGAGCTGGGGCGCCCGCTCACGCTCGTCGCCGAGTCGGACGAGAACGACCCGGCCACGGTCACGGGCGTCGAGCAGGGCGGTCGCGGCATGCGCGCCCAGTGGGCCGACGACGTCCACCACGCCGTGCACGCGCTCCTCACGGGCGAGCGGCAGGGCTACTACGTGGACTTCGGCTCCGTCGCGGTGCTGCGCAAGGCGCTCACGGGCGTGTTCGTGCACGACGGCACGTTCTCCACCTTCCGCGGTCGCACCTGGGGCCACCCCGTCCCGGCGGGGACCGACGGGCACGCGTTCGTCGTGAGCTCCCAGAACCACGACCAGGTCGGCAACCGCGCGTTCGGGGACCGGACGTCGGCCACGCTCGACGGCGGCGGGCTCGCCGTGGCCGCGGCGCTCGTCCTGGTCTCGCCCTTCACCCCGCTGCTCTTCATGGGCGAGGAGTGGGGCGCGTCGACGCCGTGGCAGTTCTTCACCGACCACGCCGAGCCGGAGCTCGCCGAGGCGGTCCGGCGCGGGCGGGCCGCGGAGTTCGCCGACCACGGGTGGGGCGACGGCGCGCCCGTGCCCGACCCGCAGGACCCGGCGACCCGCGACGCGAGCGTCCTCGACTGGTCCGAGCGCGACCGCGGCGAGCACGCGCGCCTGCTCGCCTGGTACCGGACGCTGGTGGCACTGCGGGCGCGGCCGGACGTCCGCTCGGGCGACCTCTCGGTCGTGCGTGTGCACGGCCCCGGGGGCGTGGACGACGACGCCTCGGGCGAGGAGACGGCGTCGGCGCCGCGCGGCGGTCCCGCGTTCGTCGTGGACCGTCGGACCGTCGCGGTCGCGGTCAACCTCGGCGAGGAGCGCCGTCGGCTCCGGCTCGCGCTCGGCGGCACGCCGCGCCTGCTCGCGGCGTGGGACCCGGAGACGACCGTGCACCGGCGCCACGTGGACCTGCCCGCGCGTTCGGTCGCCGTCCTGTCCTGGGTGTGACTACGCTCACGCCCATGTCGACGACGAAGAAGCCGAAGAAGAAGCACGGCAAGGGCGCTCGGTCCGGCTCAGGATCCGTGCCGGCGCTCGACGCCGACTGGGAGGTCGCCCCCACGAAGTCGTTGCGCGTGCCCGCCGGCTTCGACCTCGCGGCGTTCGACCGCGGGTCCACGCCGGGGTTCGCCGGCGACAAGGCGGCCGGCAAGGCGCTCGTCGCGCGGCACGCGGACGAGCTCTCCGAGCTGCAGGAGCGCCTGTTCGCCGAGGGCCGCTCGGGCGGGTCGCGCTCGGTCCTGCTCGTGCTGCAGGGCATGGACACCGCGGGCAAGGGCGGCATCGTGCGGCACGTCGTCGGGCTCGTCGACCCGCAGGGCGTCGCCCACCGGTCGTTCGGCGTCCCGACGCCCGAGGAGCGCGAGCACGACTACCTGTGGCGGATCCGCAGGGCGCTGCCCGCGCCCGGGTACATCGGCGTCTTCGACCGCTCGCACTACGAGGACGTGCTCGTCGCGCGCGTCGACGAGCTCGTGCCCCCGGTGGTCTGGGAGGCGCGGTACGACGAGATCAACCGGTTCGAGGAGGAGATCGTCGCGGCGGGCACGACCATCGTCAAGGTCGCGCTGCTCGTGTCCTACGAGGAGCAGCGGGCGCGGCTCATGGAGCGCCTCGAGCGGCCGGACAAGTACTGGAAGTACAACCCGAACGACGTCGACTCGCGCCAGAAGTGGCCCGCGTACCAGGAGGCCTACCAGGCCGTCCTCGACCGGACGAGCACCGAGGTCGCGCCGTGGCACGTCGTCCCGGCCGACCACAAGTGGTTCGCGCGCCTCGCGGTGAGCGAGCTCCTGCTCGACGCGCTGCGCCGCCTCGACCTCGGCTGGCCCCCGGCCGACTTCGACATCGAGGTCGAGAAGAAGCGCCTCGCCGCGACATGAGCCGCCCGGGCGGCGACGTGCCCGCTCGGGCCGGCCGTCAGGCGGAGGCGCGCGCGACCGCGCGGCCGTCCTCGGCGAGCGCGCCGAGGCGCGAGAGCGCGCGGTAGTACTTCTTGCGGTACCCGCCGCGCAGCATCTCCTCCGTGAACAGGCTCCGCTCCCCCGTGTAGTCGCCCGACCCGGCGAGCAGCACGGGCACGTCGCGATCGTAGAGGCGGTCGACGAGGACGACGAGGCGCAGGGCGGCGGACTGCTCGGTCACGGTGTGCACGCCGGTGAGCGCGACGACCTCGACGCCGTCGAGCAGCGCGCGGTAACGGCTGGGGTGCACGTGCGAGAGGTGCGCCAGCAGGTCGTCGAACGCGTCGAGCGTCGTGCCGGTGCGGCCCACGGCCGCGGCCCGCACCGCGTCCTCGGGCAGCGGGGCGGAGTCGGTGACGACCGCGCGGTGGCGGTAGTCCTCGCCGTCGACGCGCAGCACCTCGAACCGGGCCGCGAGCGCCTGGATCTCGCGCAGGAAGTCCTCCGCCGCGAAGCGGCCCTCGCCGAGCGCCTCGGGCAGCGTGTTCGACGTCGCCGCGAGCGCGACGCCGCGGTCGGCGAGCTCGCGCAGGAGGCGCGACATGAGCACGGTGTCGCCCGGGTCGTCGAGCTCGAACTCGTCGATGCACACGAGCTTCTTCGTCGCGAGCGCGTCCACCGTCGCCTGGAACCCGAGCGCGCCCACCAGGTTCGTGTACTCGACGAACGTGCCGTAGGCGCTCACGTCGAGGCCCACGGCGTGCGCGAGCGACGTGAGGAGGTGGGTCTTGCCGACGCCGAAGCCGCCGTCCATGTAGACCGCGGGCGCGGTCTGCTTCCGGGTGCCGAAGAGCCCCTTGCGCGCGGGCTTGGCGACGGCGGCCGCGACCTCCTCGAGCCGCGCGACGGTGCGCGCCTGGCTCGGGTACGCGGGGTTCGCGCGGTAGGTCGAGAAGCGGGCGTCGGCGAAGTGCCGCGGCGGCAGCAGGTCGGCCAGGAGTCGCGCGGGCGGGACGGACGGTCGAACGTCCGCGAGGGCGCGCGTGCGTCCGGGCGCGTCGGGAGTCGCGTCGGGGGCCGACGCGCGGGCGGTGCCGGGGAGGGCTGCCGGGGCCGAGGCGCCACCGGCGACGGGCGCAGTCACGAGGATCCAGCCTACGCCTGCGGCTAGCCTGGCCGCTGTGACCTCCACCACGGCGCCCTCCGACGAGCCCCCTGCGGCACCCGCGGGACGCACGGACCTGCCCCCGCTCGACGTGCTCCTGCCCGCCGCGGAGCACCTGCCGCCCGACCCGCGCGAGGAACGCCTCGCGGCGCTCTACGCGTACGGCCCGCCCGCGCGGGGGGCGCACGTCGTGCGCGCCAACATGGTCACGAGCGTCGACGGCGCGGCGTGGGGTCCGGACCACCGCTCGGGGTCGATCAACGACGACGCGGACTGGCGCGTCTTCCGGGTGCTGCGCGCGCTCGCCGACGTCGTGCTCGTCGGCGCAGGGACGGCCCGTGCCGAGGGGTACACCGCGCTCGACCGGCCGCGCAGGCTGCGGCACCTGCACGACGCGCCGCTCGAGCTCGCGATCGTGACGCGGACCGGCCGCGTCCCCGAGGCCCTCGCCCGCGGCGACCGGCCGCCCCTCGTGCTGACCGGCCCCGCCGGGGCGGCCACGGCGACGGGCGACGTGCCCGCGGACCGGGTGCTCGTCGTCGGGCAGGACACCGCGGGCACGCGGGACGGGCACGCGCCGGGAGCCGCCGTCGACCTCGCCGCGGGGCTCGCCGCGCTCGCCGAGCGCGGGCTGGCCCGCGTGCTCACCGAGGGCGGGCCGACGCTGCTGGGCGACCTGCTCGCGGCGGACCTCGTCGACGAGCTGTGCGTCACCACGACGCCGAGCGTCGTCGGGCAGGGCCCGGGCCGCATCGTGGCCGGGGCGGCGCCGTCGGGCACGACGGCGCTCCCGCCCCGGGGCGCCCGCCTCGCGCACCTGCTGCACAGCCCCGAGGACCGGCCCGGCTCCCCCGCCGGTACGACCGCCGCGCGCTGGCTCCTGCCGATAGGCTGACCCGCGTGACCGACACGATCCTCGTCCTGACCGAAGACACGCTGAACCCGGCCGACGTGCAGCACATCCTGTCGCTGCACGAGGGCGAGCAGCTCGCCTACCGGGTGCTCGTGCCCGCGGACACGGAGCGCAACGTGATCTCCGGGATCATCGACCACCTCAGCGTGGGCGAGCTCAAGGAGGCATGGGACGAGGTCCTCGGTCGCGAGCCCTCGCCGGTCCAGGCCACGGCGACGGCGGGCGAGCAGCTCGAGCGCAGCGTCGCGGAGCTGCGCGCGGCGGGCCGCGAGGCCGACGGCGCCGTCGTCGACGACGACCCGCTGCCCGCGCTGCACAAGGCCGTCGCCGCGGACGGCGTGCGCGAGATCGTCGTCGTGACCTACCCGCACGCGGTCGAGGACACGTTCCACACCGACTGGGCGTCCCGCGCGCGCGAGGAGCTCCACGTCCCGGTGCTGCACCTGTACTCGGGCACGAGCGAGCTCGGCTGACCCGGCTCCGAACCCCTCTGCCGAGGGAGAGACCCGGTCCGCCGAGGGAGAGAGGCCTGGTCAGCCCTCGCGCACGCGGTGCCCCGCGCGACGGATGGTCGCGCGGGCGAGCTGGTCGGTCGAGTCGAGGTAGAGCGGGTCGGCGAGCAGGTCGTGGTCGACGGCGACGACCGACAGCTCCGTGCAACCCAGCACGATCACCTGGGCACCCCGCTCGACGAGCCGCCCCGCGACGGCGCGGAACGTCTCGATGTCGACCGGCCGGCCGGCCTTGACCTGCTCGTAGATGATCTGCGAGACGAGCGCCTGGTCGGCCTCGTCCGGGACGAGCGCGTCGACGCCGTGACGCGCGAAGGCGTCCTGGTAGACGCCCGACGCCGCGGTCCCCGCCGTCGCGAGCAGCCCCACCGCGCGCAGGTCCGCGACCCGCGCCCGGGCGGCGTCGACCGTCGTGTCGATGATGGACACGAACGGGACGCTGATCGCGTCGAGCACCTGCTGGGTGAAGTAGTGCGCCGTGTTGCAGGGCATGACGAGGAAGTCCGCCCCGAAGCGCTCGAGCCGTCCCGCGTCGCGCGCGAGCACCGGACCCGGGTCCGCGTCCGAGCGGCCGAGGATGAACGCCGTGCGGTCGGGGATCGTCGCGTGGTTGAGCACGACGGCGTCCACGTGGTCCTGGTCGCGGTCCGCCTCCGTGAGCTCGACGAGGAGCTGGAGGAAGTACGCCGTGGCGAGGGGCCCGACCCCTCCGAGCACTCCGACGAGGGGCTGGGCGTGGTCCTGGTCCGGTCGCGACGTCACCCGTGGATCCTACGGCGACCCGCCCCACCGGCCGCCACGGTCACAGGTCCCGGCCTGACGACCCCGCCGCTAGGGTGGCGGCCATGACCGTACGCCACGTCCTGTTCGACGCCGACGGCGTGCTCCAGCACATCCCCGACGGCTGGTACGCGGCGGTCGAGCGCTACCTCGGGGACCGGACCCGGGAGTTCCTGCTCGAGACCTGGAGCGAGGAGCTGCCCATGCTCGTCGGCGAGGGCGACTATCTCCCTGTGCTGGCTGCCGGGCTCGAGCGCTACGGCGTGACGGAGCCGGCGGAGGACGTGTACCGCGCGATCTGGTTCGACGCGCTCGAGGTCGTGGACGCGTCGTTCGACCTCGTGCGGGCGCTGCGCGCGAGCGGCTACGGCGTGCACCTCGGCACCAACCAGGAGAGCCGTCGCGTGCCGTTCATGCGCCGGACCCTCGGCTACGACGCGGAGTTCGACACGAGCTGGTACTCGTGCGAGCTCGGGATCGCCAAGCCCGACCCGCGGTTCTTCGCCGAGGCCGCCCGCCGCATCGGCGCGGACCCGGACGAGGTGCTGTTCGTCGACGACACCGCGCGCAACGTCGAGGGCGCGCGCGCCGCCGGCATGGTGGGCGTGCACTGGGACGTCTCACGGGGCCACGACGAGCTCGTGCGCGTGCTGGCCGGGCACGGCGTCGTCGTCCGCGCCGGTCAGGACCCCACGGGCGTGGGTGTCGCAGGCGAGGGCCTCGGCCCGGGCGCGGCCGTACCCGGCCCGTAGGATGGCGGACGCCCGCCGACCACACAGAGAAACGGACGACCCTCCGCGATGACGTACGGCAACGCCGAGTTCCTCCCCATCGTCCTGGGGACCAACCTCAACACCTACAACATCGCGAGGTCGTTGCACGAGGCGTACGGCGTCCGCACGCTGGCCCTGGGCCGCTTCCCGCTGCGCGAGACGGCGGACTCCCGCATCGTCGACGTGCGCACCTACCGCGACTTCGACGACCCGGAGCGCATCGTCGCGGTCCTGCGCGAGCTCGCCGAGGAGTTCCCGGGCCGCAAGCGCCTGCTCATCGCGAACATCGAGTTCTACACGAACGTCGTGATCGCGCACCGCGCCGAGCTCCAGGACCTGTACGTCATCCCGCTCGTCGGCCAGGAGCTGGCCGCGCGCCTCATGAACAAGACGGACTTCTACCGCACCTGCGCGGAGCTGGGCGTGCCGCACCCGGAGACGGTGATCGCGACGGCGGCGGACGTCGACGCGCCGGGCTTCGGCGAGGACCTGCCGTTCCCGTACCCGCTCATCCTCAAGCCGTCGGACACGGACACGTACCCGCGCCTGCGGTTCGAGGGCAAGAAGAAGGTCTACCTCGTCCAGGACGCCGCCGAGCTGCGCGACGTCGCGCGCCGCATCTACGCCGCGGGGTACGCGGACGACCTCATCGTCCAGGAGTACCTCGCGGGCGACGAGTCGGTCATGCGCGTGGTCAACACGTACTCCGACCGGCACGGCCGCCTGCGCTTCCTCTCCGCGGCGCAGATCGTGCTCGGTGAGTACGACCCGAAGCTCGTCGGGAACTACAACGCCGTCGTCACGATGAAGGACGACAGGCTCACCGAGTCGGTCCGGCACCTGCTCGACAGCCTCGGCTACGTGGGCGCGGCGAACCTCGACGTCATGTACGACCGCCGCACGGGCACGAGCAAGATCCTCGAGGTGAACCTGCGCCAGGGCGCGGCGAGCTTCTACACGATGGCCGCGGGCGGCAACCTCGCGCGCTGCTACGTCGAGGACCTGGTCCACGGGCGCGAGCTGCCCGAGCAGATCACGTCGGAGGCGCGCCTGTGGGTCAACGTGCCCTACCCGGTCGTCCGGGCGCTCGTGCCGGTGTCGCTGCGCCACCGCGTGAAGAAGGCCCGCAAGCACGGCGTCTGGCACACGCTGCGCTACGCGCCCGACCGCAGCCTGCGCCGCCGCCTCGACGTGTGGCGCGTCGACCTGCGCCACACGGTCGACTACGTGAAGTTCGCGCGCTCCCGCCCGTCGGCATGACCCTCCCGCCGACCAGGCGGTCTCGGCGCGTCCAGCATCGCTGACGCGCAGGGATCGCCTGGTCGGCCCGCGGGGATCGCCTGGTCGAGAGGCTCAGGCGCCCAGTGCCGACCGCACGGCCTCGACGATGCGGCGCGCCGTCGCGACCCCGACCGTCGTCGGCAGGTTGACGACGCGGGCCACGAGGTCCTCCGTCGTCGCGAGCGCGGGGTCGCCCGGCGTGTACCCGTAGACCGCCGGGTCGTCCGGGCCGGGGAACAGCGCGGGGCGGTACCACTTGCCGACGTAGAACCCGGCCGCCGTGAGCTCCCGCACGAGCCGGTCGGCGGTCGGCGCGTCGGGCGCGAAGAAGGGGAACCGCACCAGCGGCGCGCGCCCGCCGACCCCCGCCGGCACCTCGACGACGTCGGACAGCCCGCGCACGTACTCCGCCACGGTGTCCGCGCGACGCGCCTCGACGTCGCCGCTCGACCGCAGCGCGTCGACCATCCGGCCCGTGACCCACGACGACGGGCGCTGCGGCGGGTGCGCGAGGCCGCCTCGGTTCTCCACGGGGGCGATCGCCGGCTCGTACGCGCCGACGGCGGTGAGCGCGCCGCGCACCTTTCCCGCGGCGCCGCCCGGGAGTCGGTTGAGCACCCGCACCTGCGTCCGGAAGCTGCGCGCGGCGAGGTCGAGCCGGGCCCCGACGACCGGCAGCGCATCGAGCGCCGACACGATCGCGGCGCGCAGCGCCGGGTCGAGCGCGGGGCTCACCCACACGGCACCGCCGAACCGCGTCGGCAGCATCTTCTCCACGCCGAACGAGTGGAACGAGACGTCCGCGACCGGCGACCCGTCGGCGTCGCGCGCGAGGCGCGTGACGCAGTGCGCGCTGTCCTCCACGAGGAGCGCCCCGACCGAGCGCGCCGCGGCGCGCAGCCGGAGCGCGGCCGCGTCGTCGACGATGCCGAACGTGTTCTGCAGCACGACGGCGCGCGTGGCCGGCCCGACCGCGAGCCGGTCGGGGTCGATCGCGACGGTCGCCGGGGAGACCTCGGCGTAGACGGGCCGCAGGCCCGCGACGAGGACGGGGTCGACGGCCGTCGAGCACGTGAACACCTGGGTGACCACGTCGCCCGCGCCGCGCACCTCGGCGAGCGCCCGGAACACGACCTCCATCCCGTAGCGGGCCTTGAAGACGAGGAACCAGTCGGCCGGGTCGGTGCCCGTCCGGTCGGCGAGCATCCTCGTCGCGGTCGCGTCCTGGGGGTGGCGGCTCATCGTTCTCCGTGTCGTCCGGCGTCAGAGGGGGTCAGACAGGTCGAGCCGACGCAGCGGCCCGCCGGGCCTAGCCTGCCACGTCACCCGACGGGCCCGGTCCGCGCGTGCGGCGTCGGGCCCCGACCCGGGAGGGGCGGACACGCGACGGCGGCCGCCGCGCCGGAGCGCGACGACCGCCGTCGGTGCGTGCGGTGGTGAGCCGTCAGGCGTCGGACTCGGTCCGGTCGCCCGACCACTCGGTGTGGAACGTGCCCGGCTTGTCGACGCGGCGGTAGGTGTGCGCGCCGAAGAAGTCGCGCTGCGCCTGGATGAGCGCGGCGGGCAGGCGCTCGGCCCGGACGCCGTCGTAGTAGGCGAGCGACGACGAGAACGCCGGCGTCGGGACGCCGTTGAGGGCGGCCTGCGAGACCACGCGGCGCCAGGCCGCGAGGCCGTTGCCCACCGCGGCGGTGAAGTACTCGTCCGCGAGGAGCAGCGGGAGCTGCGCGTCGCGCTCGTACGCCTCGGTGATGCGGTTGAGGAAGCGCGCACGGATGATGCAGCCGCCGCGCCAGATGCGGGCCATCGCGCCGCGGTCGATGTCCCAGCCGTACTCGGCGGACGCCGCCGCGATCTGGTCGAAGCCCTGCGAGTACGCGACGACCTTCGACGCGTAGAGCGCGAGGCGCACGTCCTCGACGAACGCGTCGCGGTCCTGCACGTCCCACGCCGCGGCGTCGGCGGGCAGCGCGGCGCGACCCGCCTCGCGCTGCGGGACCGAGCCGGACAGCGCGCGGGCGAACGTCGCCTCCGCGATGCCGGTGATCGGCACGCCCAGGTCGAGGCCGTTCTGCACCGTCCAGCGGCCGGTGCCCTTCTGCTCCGCCTGGTCGAGCACGACGTCGACGAACGCCTTGCCGGTCTCCGCGTCCACGTGCTGGAGCACGTCCGCGGTGATCTCGATGAGGAACGACTCGAGGTCGCCCGTGTTCCACTGCGCGAAGATCTCGCCGATCTCCTGCGCGGACGCGCCGAGGCCCTGCTTGAGCAGGTCGTACGCCTCGGCGATGAGCTGCATGTCGGCGTACTCGATGCCGTTGTGCACCATCTTGACGAAGTGGCCGGCGCCGTCGGGGCCGACGTAGGTGCAGCACGGCGTGCCGTCGACCTTCGCCGAGATGTCCTCGAGGATCGGGCCGAGGCTCTGGTAGGACTCGCGCGTGCCGCCCGGCATGATCGACGGACCGTTGAGCGCGCCCTCCTCGCCGCCCGAGACGCCGGTGCCGACGAAGTGCAGGCCCTGGGCCGCGAGCGCCTTCTCCCGGCGGATCGTGTCGGGGAAGTGCGCGTTGCCGGCGTCGACGACGATGTCGCCCTCCTCCAGCAGCGGCACGAGCTCGTCGATGACGGCGTCGGTGGCCGCGCCCGCCTTGACCATGACGACGACCTTGCGCGGGCGCTCGAGCGACGCCACGAAGTCGGCCATCGACTCGGACGGGACGAAGTCGCCCTCGCTGCCCGCCTCGGCGATCAGGGACTCGGTCTTGGCGTACGAGCGGTTGTGCACCGCGACCGTGTAGCCGTGCCGGGCGAAGTTGCGGGCCAGGTTGCGACCCATGACGGCGAGTCCGGTCACACCGATCTGTGCGCGTGCTGACATCTGCTTCCCTGCTCCTCGAGGGTCGGTCCCGGCGCACGACGGCCGCGCGCGGGAGGGCGCGGAGCCGTTCCGGGCCGGGCGCGGGCGCGCGGCCGGGTGCACCGGTGATGGATACGGCGCCAGCCTAGTCCTCGTGCGCCGCACCGCTCCCGAGGGGCCACGATCCGGTCACCCGCAGCGTTCTTGACGAAGTCGGGATCACGATTCGATGACAGCCGCGCGGCGCGCGTCCGGTTCGTCCGGTCGGCTCGTAGTGTGCCGAGAGTGATCACCGCTCACGGGACCGACGCTCCCCCGGCGTTCCGTGCCGTCCTCGACGCCCTCGGCGCGCGGCGGCTCCGACCCGAGGTGACGTTGCGCGAGGTCCCCGCCCCCCGCCGGATCGCGCCGTGGTCGGTCGCGCTCACGGGCGAGGTCGAGGCGGCACGGTCCGAGGACCCCGACCTCGCGTCGGGGCGGTTCATCGTGCTCCACGACCCCGAGGGCCAGGAGGCGTGGCAGGGCAGCTTCCGCGTGGTGACGATGGTGCGCGCGACGCTGGAGCCGGAGATGGCGTCCGAGGAGATGCTCGCCGAGGTCGCGTGGACCTGGCTCGAGGACGCGCTCCACGACACGGGCGCGGCCGTGCGCGCGGAGGGCGGCACGGTGACGCGCGTCCTGTCCCAGAGCTTCGGCGCCCTCGCCGGCAAGCACAACGACGTGGAGCTCGAGATGCGCGCGTCGTGGACCCCCGTGGCCGCGGGACCCGCGGGCGCCGCGGACCTCGGCGACCACCTCGCCGCCTGGGCGCAGCTGCTGTGCACGGCCGCCGGGCTGCCGCCCCTGCCCGACGGCGTGACGCCCCTCGGTGCTCGACCGGCCACCCGACGCAATACCGTGAACCCATGAGCTCGACCGCAGCACCCGCACCCCCGCCGCTCGACCCGACCCCTGCGACCGGAGTGGCCGGCGACGGGCCCGGGCCCGTCGTCACCCCGCTGACGGAGCCGTCCGACGGGCTCGGGCCCGTCGTCGACACCCCCGCCGCGTTCGCGTGCGTCGTCGAGGCGTTCGCCGCCGCGACCGGCCCGGTCGCCGCCGACGCGGAGCGCGCGTCGGGCTACCGCTACGGGCAGCGCACCTACCTCGTCCAGGTCCGCCGCGAGGGCGCGGGGACCGCGCTCGTCGACCCCGTCGCGGTGCCCGACCTGTCACCGCTGCGCGAGGCGGTCGGGGACGCGGAGTGGGTTCTGCACGCCGCGTCGCAGGACCTGCCGGGCCTCGCCGAGCACGGCGTGGTCCCGGCGAGCGTGTTCGACACCGAGCTCGCGGCGCGCTTGCTCGGCATGGAGCGCGTCGGCCTCGCGGCCGTCGTCGCCGACGTGCTCGGCCTGGGCCTCGCGAAGGAGCACTCCGCCGTCGACTGGTCGACCCGACCGCTCCCGGACGACTGGCTGCGGTACGCCGCGCTCGACGTCGAGGTGCTCGTCCCGCTGCGCCGCGTGCTCGGCGAGCGGCTCGAGGAGGCGGGGAAGGCCGGCTGGGCGGCGGAGGAGTTCGAGGCGGTGCGGACCGCGGGCCCGCCCGCGCCGCGCCCCGAACCGTGGCGGCGCACGTCCGGCACGCACACGCTCCGGGACCCGCGGCGCCTGGCCGTCGTGCGGAGCCTGTGGGAGGCCCGCGACGCGACTGCCCGCGCGCGGGACATCGCGCCGGGCCGGGTGCTGCCCGACCGTGCGATCGTCGCCGCGGCGGAGGCCCTGCCCCGGACGGCCGGGCAGCTCGTCGACCTGCCGCCCTTCGCGGGCAAGGGCACGCGCCGCCGGGCGGCGTACTGGCAGCGCGCCATCGACTCCGCGCTCGCGCTGCCCGCGAGCGCGCTGCCGACCACCCGCGGTCCACGCACGGACGCCCCGCCGCCGCCGCGCGCGTGGGCCGATCGCGACCCCGGCGCGGCCGCCCGTCTCGACGCGGCGCGCGCGGTCGTCCAGGGCCTCTCCGAGCGCTACGCGGTCCCGGTGGAGAACGTGCTCCAGCCGGACGCGCTGCGCCGTCTGTGCTGGACGCCGCCGGACCCGTTGGACGCGGCGGCGATCTCCGCGTTCCTCCACGGGCGGGGTGCTCGCGACTGGCAGGTGGCGCTGGTCGCCCAGCCCCTCGCTGAGGCGTTCGCGAGCATCGCCGGGGCGTAGCGAGCGGGTAGGGTCGTCCGCGTGCACGACGCGAACCTGACGATCCGGACAGTCACCGACCGCGCCTCCTGGGACGCCCGGGTGAACGAGCTCGGCGGCCACCCCCTCCAGCTCTGGGGCTGGGGCGAGGTCAAGGCCACCGGGGCGTGGACCCCGCACCGCGTGGAGGCGGTGGACGCCGACGGCCGCGTCCGCGGTCTGGCGCAGGTGCTCGTGCGCTCGCTGCCCGCGCAGTTCAAGGCGCTGTGCCACGTGCCCCGCGGGCCCGTGATCGCGCCGGCGGGAGACGGCTGGGGCGTCGGCCCGGGCGTGGGCGACGACGCGACGCGCGACGCCGTGACCCGTGCGGTCGTCGCGTGGTGCAAGTCGAGCGTGGGCGGCGTGGGCGTCACGATCGAGCCCGACTGGCCGGTCGGGACGCACCTCGCGCTGCCCGACGCCCGCCCCGCGGCGAACCCGATCCTCTACCCGGTCACGCTGATCCTCGACCTCACGAAGTCCGAGGACGAGCTGACGAAGGCCATGGGCAAGTCGACGCGGTACGACATCCGCAAGGCGGCGCGCACCGGGCTCGAGGTGCGGCGCGTGACGGACGAGGGCGAGGTCCGCCAGGTTCTCGACGTCTACCACGAGACGGCGGAGCGCGCGGGCTTCGCGCTGCACGACGACGAGTACTACCTCGCGATCCACCGCGAGCTCGGCGAGCACTCGGTGCTCGTCGCCGCGTTCTCCGAGGGCGCCCCGGTGTCGTTCGTGTGGTGCGTGTCGTCGGCGACGACGTCGTTCGAGCTCTACGGCGGCATCAACGACGCGGGCCGCAAGCTCCGCGCGAACGCGCCGGTGAAGTGGCACGCGATCACGCTCGCGCAGCAGGCCGGTCTGGTCCGGTACGACATGAACGGGCTGCTCAACGACGGCATCAGCGAGTTCAAGCGCAGCTTCGCGCAGCACGACGACGAGCTCGTGCACAGCGTCGACGTGCCGTTCTCGATGTGGTACTCCGCCTGGAACAAGGGCCTGCCCACCGCGAAGAAGGTCGTGCGCAAGCTCCGCGGGAGCCGCTGACGCGGGCTCCCGACCGCCCCGAACCCCGGAGAGACCCGGTATCGCGCGATGCGATACCGGGTCTCTTCATGTCGTAGCATCGGTCTCGTGCTTTCCCGATACCCGCGGTAGCGTGTATCGCACGTACGACCCCCGAGCGGTGCCGCTCCGGACACCGCCGTCCCGACCATCTGCATCGGATGGAGATGCCATGACCGTGGCCAACGAGGCCCCCTCTCCCACCTCGGCACCCACCCAGGCGGCTACCCAGCGCTCGCGCCGACGCCCCGTGCGCGACGTCGTCTTCGTCGAGGGCGTCCGCAGCCCGTTCGGCAAGGCGCGCCCCGACGGGATCTACGCCGAGACCCGCGCGGACGACCTCGCCGTGAAGACGGTCCGCGAGCTCCTGCGCCGCCGCCCCGAGCTGCCCGCCGAGCGCATCGACGAGCTCGCGCTCGCCGCGACCACGCAGACGGGTGACCAGGGCCTCACCCTCGGCCGCAGCGTCGCCGTGCTCGCGGGGCTGCCCAAGTCGGTGCCCGGCTTCGCGATCGACCGCATGTGCGCGGGCGCGATGACCGCGGTCACGACCACGGCGGCGAACGTCGCCGTGGGCGCGCAGGACGTCGTCGTCGCGGGCGGCGTCGAGCACATGGGCCACCACCCCATGGGCGAGGGGTCGGACCCGAACCCGCGGTTCGTCGCCGAGCGCCTCGTCGACTCCTCCGCGCTCGTCATGGGCGCGACGGCCGAGAACCTGCACGACCGGTACCCGCACCTCACCAAGGAGCGTGCCGACGCGTACGCCGTCGCGAGCCAGGCCAAGTACGCCAAGGCCCTCGCGAACGGCGACATCTCCCCCGACCTCGTGCCGATCGCGACCCGGTCGACCGAGCTCGGCTGGGGCCTGGCCACGGCCGACGAGCTGCCCCGCCCCGGCACCACGGTCGACTCGATCCGCGACCTCAAGACGCCGTTCCGCCCCGGCGGGAAGGTCACCGCGGGCAACGCCTCGCCGCTGACCGACGGCGCGACGGCGTGCCTGCTCGCCGCGGGCGACGTCGCCGACGAGCTCGGGCTCCCGGCGCGCATGCGCCTCGTCGCGTACGCGTACGCGGGCGTCGACCCCGAGGTCATGGGCATTGGGCCGGTCCCCGCGACCGAGCGCGCGCTCGCGTCCGCGGGCCTGACGATCGACGACATCGGCCTGTTCGAGATCAACGAGGCGTTCGCGGTCCAGGTGCTCGCGTTCCTCGACCACTTCGGCATCGCGGACGACGACGAGCGCGTCAACCAGTACGGCGGCGCCATCGCCATGGGCCACCCGCTCGCGTCGTCGGGCGTGCGCCTCATGACGCAGCTCGCGCGCCAGTTCGAGCAGCACCCCGAGGTGCGCTACGGCCTGACGACCATGTGCGTCGGCCTCGGCATGGGCGGCACCGTGATCTGGGAGAACCCGCACCACGCCGACTACTCCGGCCACACCTTCGAGACCGCGGAGAACTGACGATGAGCGCACCGACCGACACCACGCCCACCATCTCCGCGGACGCGACGAAGGACGCCGCGCGCGGGGAGCGCGTCACGCACTCGCTCGTGCGCGACGTCGCGCTCCCCGGCGGGACGGGCACGCTCGCCCTCGTCACGCTCGACAACGGGCTCGACCACACCAAGCCGACGACGCTCGGCCCCGAGGGCCTCGCCGAGCTGCACGCGGCCCTCGAGACGCTGCGGCGCCGGGCCGCGGACGGCGAGATCGTCGCCGTCGCGATCACCGGCAAGCCCTACTTCCTTGCCGCGGGCGCGGACCTCACGCAGGCCGCGGCCGTCCAGGTGCGCGACGACGCGCTCGCCCTCGGGCGCGCCGGGCACGCCGCGTACACGCTGCTCCAGGACATGGGCGTGCCGACGTTCGCGTTCGTCAACGGCGTCGCGCTCGGCGGCGGCCTCGAGGTCGCGCTGAACTGCACGTACCGGACCGTCGCGTCCGACGCCGGCGCGCTCGCGCTGCCCGAGGTCGGCCTGGGCCTGGTCCCCGGCTGGGGCGGCGCCTACCTCGTGCCGCGCCTGCTCGGCGTCGAGAAGGCGATGGACGTCATCCTCGCCCGCCCGGCCGCGAACAAGCCGTTCAAGGCCAAGGAGGCGTACGAGATCGGGCTCGTCGACGCGCTCTTCGAGGCGCCCGACTTCCTCGAGTCCTCGCTGCGCTGGGCCGAGGCCGTGCTGCGCGGCGAGATCGTCGTCGAGCGGCGCGAGCTCGACCCGCAGCCCGTGTGGGACGCCGTCGTCGCCGGGACGCGCCAGCGCCTGGACGCCGTGGTCGCGGGCTCGCGCCCCGCCCCGTACCGCGCGCTCGACCTCGTCGCCGCCGCGCGCACCGCGTCGCGCGAGGAGGCGTTCGCCGCCGAGGACGAGGCCCTGGCCGACCTCATCATGAGCGACGAGATGCGCGCGAGCGTCTACGCGTTCCAGCTCGTCTCGAAGGGCAAGCGACCCCAGGGCGCGCCCGACGCCAAGCTCGCCCGCCCCGTCACCCGCGTCGGGATCGTCGGCGCGGGCCTCATGGCCGCGCAGATCGCGCTGCTGTTCGCCCAGCGCCTCCAGGTGCCGGTCGTCATGCGCGACCTCGACCAGGAGCGCGTCGACAAGGGCCTCGGCTACGTCCGCTCCACCGTGGAGAAGCTCGTGCGCTCGGGCCGCATGTCCGCGGACACCGGCGCGCGCATCGTCGGCTCCGTGCACGGCACGACCGAGCTCGGCGACTTCGCGGGCTGCGACGTCGTCATCGAGGCGGTCACGGAGATCCTCGGGCTCAAGAAGAAGGTCTTCGCCGAGCTCGAGGGCGTCCTGTCGCCCGAGGCCGTGCTGCTGACGAACACGTCCGCGCTGTCGATCACGGAGATGGCGGCCGACCTGCAGCACCCCGAGCGCGTCGTCGGGATGCACTTCTTCAACCCCGTCGCCCAGATGCCTCTCGTCGAGATCATCCAGGCGGCGAAGACCGACGACGCGGCCCTCGCGACGGCGTTCGCCATGACGAAGAAGCTCCGCAAGACGGCCGTGCTCGTCGCCGACCGGCCCGGGTTCGTCGTGAACCGACTGCTCATCCTGCTCATGGGCAAGATCGTCGAGGCGGTCGAGAACGGCACGTCGGTCGAGGTCGCGGACCGCGCCGTCGCGCCGCTCGGCCTGCCGATGCCGCCGTTCGCGCTGTTCGACCTCGTCGGCCCGGCCGTCGGCCTGCACGTCCTCACGTCGCTGCGCGAGGACCTGGGCGACCGGTTCCCCGAGTCGCCCGGCCTGCAGCGCATCGTGGACGAGCAGATCCCCGTCGTCCTCGACGCGCCGAAGGGCCTGCCCAAGCCCGTCGACCCGGCGATCCAGCGGGTCTTCGGCACGGGTGAGGCAGGCGGCGACGGGGCGCTGGACGAGGCCGGCGTCCTCGACTCCGTGCTCACGGCGCTCACGCAGGAGATCGGGCTCATGCTCGACGAGGGCGTGGTCGCGAGCCCGTCGCAGATCGACCTGTGCATGATCCTCGGCGCGGGGTGGGGCTTCCACCTGGGCGGCATCACGCCGTACCTCGACCGCACGGGGTACAGCGAGAAGGTCCTGGGCCGCCGCTTCCTGCCCGACGGCGTCGCGAACGTCCCGGCGGCGTCGCGCGCCTGACCGACCGGGGTCGGACGCCGGGCCGCGAGCGCCCTCCCGTGGTCGTACGACGACCGCGCGGAGGTTCCGCTCGCGGCCCGATCCGCCGACGCCACGCGCTCCGTAGCGTCGTGGCCATGACGAACCGCACCCCCGCCCAGCCCGCCACCGACCTCCCTCTGACCACCACACCCCGCGGCACGACCGAGCGCCGGATGCTCGGCGCCCTCACGCTCGCCGCCGGCGCTGCGCTCCTGCTCTCCGCGTGCGGCAGCATCGGCGAGGCCGTCGCGGAGAACCGTGCGGGCCACACCAAGACCTACGAGTTCGCGACGGGCGAGGCCGGCAAGGCGGACGGCGTCCTGCCCGACTGGGTGCCCGACTCGGCCACGGACGTGCGCGAGGTGGTCCGCACCACGGGCGACGAGCGGATCCTCTCGATGACCGCCGACCTGGGGGCGCTGCCCGCGAGCTGCACCGCAGTCTCGTCGGAGCACCCCCTGGAGCCCCGGCCCGAGCGCGGCGACCTGACCGCGGACGACTACCGCACCGCTGCGACGCTCGAGGCCTCCTGGTGGGAGGCGGGCACCGAGCAGGGCGCGACCGCGATGTGCGGGAAGTGGTGGGTCGGCGCGCAGGACGGCAGGCTCTACGGGTTCGCGCCCGAGCTCAAGGTCGTCACGATCGAGGAGCAGCCCGACCGGGCGTGAGTCAGTCCTCCCAGCCCATGCGCAGCACCTCGAACGCGACCGCGTGCGCGACCCCCATGCGCTCCCCCGTGGGCGCGCTCATGGACGCGAGGAACGCCGCGGGGTCGAAGTCCTCCCACCCCAGCCCGTCGAGGTAGGCGGCGTGCGCGCGCAGCGACGCGACCCCCGCGTCGAAGGTCGCGCTGACGTCGACGCCGTGCGCGGCGTCGGGCGAGCCCGCGACCCAGACCTGGCGCACGCCGCCCCAGGGCTCGACCCCGTCGGTCTCGACCTGCTCGCGGAACACCCACCTGTTCCCCGCGTCGCGCACGGCGTCGACGACGGCCCGTCCCGTCGCGATGTGGTCCGCCTGGTTGAGCATCCCGCCGGGGAACGTCTCGCGGTAGTTCCCGGTGATCACGACGTCGGGCCGGTGGCGCCGGATCGCGCCCGCGATCGCCCGCCGCAGCGGCAGGCCGTACTCGAGCACGCCGTCGGGCAGCCCGAGGAACTCGACCTCCTCGACGCCGACGACCCGACCGGACTCGACCTCCTCCGCCTCGCGCACGCGTCGCGCCTCGTCCGGGTCCATGCCGTCGATGCCGGCTTCGCCGCTCGTGACCATGCAGTACACGACCCGCTTGCCCTGCCCCGTCCATCGCGCGACGGCGGCGGCCCCGCCGAACTCCATGTCGTCGGGATGGGCGACCACGGCGAGCGCCGTGGACCAGTCCTCGGGCAGCGGGGTCAGGGGCGGGGCGGGGTTCGCGGACGTGCCGGTGTCGTCGGTCATACGACAGACGCTAGGCCGTCAGGCGCACCGGCGCGTCCGGACCGTCGCTCAGTCGTCGGTGACCGCGTCCTCGACCGACGTGACGGCGGGGTCGACGAAGAGCCGCGCCCGCTCGGCGTCGACCACGGCGCGCGCGAGCGACGCCTCGGACACGTCGACCGCGCCCGCGACCTCCTCGGCGAGCGCGCTGCGCCGCGCGTACGCGTCGAACAGCCGCGCCTTCGTCCCGAGCAGGCGCACGAGGTGCTCGTCGACGCTGTCGACCGTGAGCAGGCGGTGCACCTGGACGGTCTCGACCTGCCCCATGCGGTGGGCGCGCGCGACGGCCTGCGCCTCGGTCGTGGGCTTGGTCTGGGGCTCGCACAGGACGACCACGGAGGCCGCCTGGAGGTTGAGGCCCACTCCCCCGACGTCGATCTGGCTCACGAGCACGCGCGGGACCTCGGCCACCGTGAAGTCGTCGACGATCGTCTGGCGCGTCCGGGCGGGCACGGAGCCGGTCAGCGGAGCGAGCGCGAGGTCGCCGAGCGCGCGCACGACCGTGTCCACCACGTCGCGGAAGTACGAGAACACCACGACCTTGCGTCCGTTCTCGGCCGCCTCGCGCGCAAGCTCCACGAGTCGGCGGAGCTTCGCCGAGTCCTCCGGGTGGTCGACCGCGAACGCCGCTCGTCGCATCGCCATGAACGACCCCGCCGCGACCGCCTCGCGGTACGCCGCGCCGTCGACCGCCCCGAGCCGTTCCCACTCGTCGACCTGCACGAGCTCCGGCAGCTCCTCGAGCACGTCCTCGGCGTTGCGCCGCAGGTAGGCGGGCGCGACGGCGTGCCGGAACGCGTCGGGGCCCGCCGCGCCGTGGGCCGCGTCGAGGCGTGCGGCGAGCGCGGGCTGGAGGTAGCCCAGCAGGGTGCGGAACTCCTCGACCCGGTTCTCCATGGGCGTGCCCGTGAGCAGGAGCACGTGCTCGGTCCCCCGCGCGAGGGCCGCGACGGCCACGGACCGCTTCGCGAGCGGGTTCTTCACGTAGTGGGCCTCGTCCACGACGAGCACGGCGGGGGCGCTGGACCCCGCTGGCACGAGGATCTCGGTCCCCGCGCGGCGCAGGCCCGCGAACGTCACGACGGCGACGCCGCCGGACGCACGCCACGCCTCCGCCGCGTCGTCCCGGTCCTCGCCGTGGACGACGTGCACGGCGACGTCCGCGTGCGTCCGCAGCTCGCGCACCCAGTTCTCCAGGACGCTCGCGGGGCACACGACGAGCGCGTGCGTCGCGCCGCGCGCGAGGAGGTGCGCGACGACGGCGATCGCCTGCACGGTCTTGCCGAGCCCCATCTCGTCGCCGAGGACGACGCGCCGCTGGGCGAGCGCGAAGCGCGCCCCGAACGCCTGGTACCCGCGCAACGACACCCGCAGCAGGGTCTCGTCGAGCGCCTGCGTCTGCACGCGGTCGACGAGCTCCGCGGGCAGGTGGCCGGCGGCAGCGACGACGTCGCGCCCGGTGGGGGCCACGCCGTCGAGCAGCGCGTAGTACGCCGCGGACCGGCGCCGGAAGTCCGCCCAGGCGTCGTAGGGGCGCGCGGGCTCCGCGAGCAGCGCGGTGACGCGCCGGGCCTCCTCGTCCAGCCCCGTCTCCCGCGCCCGCTCCGCGACCCCGGCGAGCGTCGTCACCGCCGCGAACGCCCGACGCCGGCGCTCGCCCCAGGCGAGGAGGCGACGCGCTCCGCTCGCGGCGACCCGCGCGTCGTCGCGCACGCGCTCGTGCTCGGCGAGCGCGGCGCGCACCTGGTCGCCGTACCGCGCGACGGCGGCGTCGGCCTGGTCGAGCGTGTGCAGCGCCTGGACGAGCGCGGTCGCGACGGGGTCGGTCGGCGTGAGGTCGATCCGGAAGCGCAGGCTCTCGCGCACGGCGCGCGCCACCTGCTCGGCGGCCGCGAGCAGATGCGTCGCCGTCTGCGGGCCGATGTCCGGGACCCGCTCCAGACCGTCGCGCCCGAGCCGCGCGACCGCCCCGACCGTCCGCACGCTCGCGTCCGCGAGGGCCCCGAGCCGTAGGCGCTCGCGCGTGACGTCGCGCAGCGACGCGACGTCGACGGTGTCGAGGCGCGCCAGGACCTTCTCCTCGCGGCTGTCGCCGAACGCGGCGCGCACCTGGTCGCGTGCCGTCCCGGGCGCGGCAGAGAGGGTCGCGAGCTGCGCGGCGAGGGCGTCCGCGTCCGCGACGACCGCCCGAGCGGTGGCGACGTCGGGCAGCGTCGCGCGCGGCGCGGTCACGCGTGCCAGCGAGCGAGGCACTCCGCGACGTACGTCACCTCGTGCGTCGAACCGTCGGCGATCGACATCGTCAGCTCGTACACGTCGTCGTGGGGAGCACGCAGCGCGACGCCGTTCATGCCGTAGAACACGACGACGGCGACCAGGCCGAGCCGCTTGTTGCCGTCGACGAGCGCGTGGTTCTGGACGACGGAGAGCATCAGCGCGGCCGCCTTCAGGTCGAGCGACGGGTACGCCTCCTCACCAAACATCGAGGCGCGAGGACGATGCTCGGCCGAGTCGAGCGCACCCCAGTCACGGACGACCGGCTCCGCCCGGAGCAGCGCGCGCGCCGCCGCGAGCAGGTCCCCGACCTCGAGGTACTCGACCTCTCGCGACGCGACCACCTCAGGCGAGCTTGTCGAGCACGGGTCCGTACTCGCGGATCGCGTCCGCGATCAGCCGGTCACGCAGTGCGTCGCGTTCAGCGCCGTACCGCCGCACGGCGTCACGAACGATCTCGTTCTGGGACCGTCCCTCGCGCTCCGCGGCCGCCTCGAGAACCCGCTTCTCGTCCTCGGTGAAACGCACGACCATCTGCTTGCCGCTCATCCCCGCACCTCCCGTCGTGGTATCACCACAGTATCGCTCCCGGGAGCCTAGGTCCCGCCGTCGCGGGCACCGAGATCCGCCTCGGGGGCAGTCCCGTCGAGACGTGAGAAGTGGCCCCAGGAACACGTCGGTCCGGGGCCACTTCTCACGTCTCGGCGCGCGGTCGCCCGTCAGTACGTCGTCAGGCCGTGGGCGCGGAACTGGTCGCGCACGCGCTCCGTGAGCTCCGGGGACGGCGCGGGCGTGTCGTCGAGCTCGTAGGTGCGCCCGAGGGCGTCCCACTTGTCGCGACCCATCTGATGGAAGGGCAGCACCTCGACGCGTGTCACCGTGCCGGGGCGGATCGCGTTGAGCGAGGCCGCGTACTCCGCGACCTTCTCCACGTTGTCCACGTCGTCGGTGAGGCCCGGGACGAGGACGAAGCGCACCCACACCTCGGGCGCGTGGCCGGTGAGACCGCGCTCGGCGATCCGCCGCCCGAACCGCAGCGTCGGCTCGAGGTCGCGGCTCGTGACCTTCGTGTACGTGTCGGGGTCGCCCGACTTCACGTCGAGCAGCACGAGGTCCGTGTCGTCGAGCATCGCGTCGGTGGCGTTCGCGCCGAGGAAGCCCGACGTGTCGAGCGCGGTGTGCACGTCCATCGCCTTGGCCCCGCGCAGCACGCGGGCGGCGAACGCAGGCTGCATGAGCACCTCGCCGCCGGAGAGCGTGAGCCCGCCGTGGGTGGCCCGGAAGACGGGCAGGTAGCGCCGGACGCGCCCGAGCAGCTCGTCCGCCGTGACGGGCCTGCCGTCCTTCATCGCGAACGTGTCGGGGTTGTGGCAGTACAGGCACCGCAGCGGGCAGCCGTTGAGGAACACCGTGAGCCGGGTCCCCGGGCCGTCCACGGCGGTGACGAGCTCCCAAGAGTGGACCGAGCCGAGCTCGCCCGCGCGCATCGCCGCGAGCTTGTCGGCCCGGTCCACGTCCGCGACCGTCAGCCCGTCCAGGCCCGCGCCCGCCCGGCGGGCGTGGCCCACGGGCGTGCCCGACGCCGCGGGCTCGGCCGCCGAGGTCGGGGCGCCCGGGACGTCGAGGCGCGTGGCGTCGTCGGGCAGGGTGCCCCCGACGACGGCGCACCCGCGCGACGGGCGGACGGCGGGGCCGGGAAGGGTGACGGTCATGGCTGGCTCCTCAGCGCTCGTCAGAGCGCGCCGTGGAAGGTGCGCGAGAGCACGTCGAGCTGCTGCTCGCGCGTGAGGCGGACGAAGTTCACCGCGTACCCGGACACGCGGATCGTCAGCTGCGGGTAGTTCTCCGGGTGGTCCATGGCGTCCAGGAGCGTCTCGCGGTTCAGCACGTTGACGTTCATGTGGTACCCCTCGGACCCGATGTAGGCGTCCAGGAGGCCGGCGAGGTTGGTCACCTGCTCCTCCTGGGTGCGCCCGAGGCCGCTCGGCACGACCGTGTTGGTCAGCGAGATGCCGTCCTGCGCCTCGTCGTACGGCAGCTTGGCCACCGACAGCGCCGAGGCGAGCATGCCGTGCGTGTCGCGCCCGTTCATCGGGTTGGCGCCCGGGGCGAACGGCTCGCCGGCGCGGCGGCCGTCGGGCGTGTTGCCCGTCGCCTTCCCGTACACGACGTTCGACGTGATCGTCAGGACCGACTGCGTCGGCACGGCGTCGCGGTACGTCGGGTGCGTGCGCACCTTCGCCATGAACCGCTCGACGAGGTCGACGGCGATCGCGTCGGCCCGGTCGTCGTCGTTGCCGTACGTGGGGTACTCGCCCTCGGTCACGTAGTCGACGACGAGGCCGCGCTCGTCGCGGACGACGGAGACCTTCGCGTGCTTGATCGCCGACAGCGAGTCCGCCGCGACGGACAGGCCCGCGATGCCGCACGCCATGGTCCGCAGCACGTCCTTGTCGTGCAGCGCCATCTCGATGCGCTCGTACGCGTACTTGTCGTGCGACCAGTGGATGCAGTTGAGCGCCTCGACGTACGTCTCGGCGAGCCAGTCCATCGTCGCGTCGAACCTCGCCATGACGTCGTCGAAGTCGAGCACGTCGCCCTCGACGGGAGCCGCCACCGGCGAGACCTGCTTGCCGGAGATCTCGTCGCGCCCGCCGTTGATCGCGTAGAGCAGCGTCTTGGCGAGGTTCACGCGAGCGCCGAAGAACTGCATCTGCTTGCCGACGCGCATCGGGGACACGCAGCACGCGATCGCCGCGTCGTCGCCCCAGTGCTGGCGGATGAGCTCGTCCGACTCGTACTGCACGGCCGAGGTGTCGATCGAGACCTGCGCGCAGTAGTCCTTGAAGCCCTGCGGCAGCGCCGGGCTCCAGAACACCGTCATGTTCGGCTCGGGGGCCGGGCCGAGGTTGTAGAGCGTCTGGAGGAACCGGAACGAGTTCTTCGTGACGAGCGGGCGCCCGTCCTCGCCCATGCCGCCGATCGTCTCGGTGACCCACGTCGGGTCGCCGGAGAACAGGGAGTCGTACTCGGGCGTGCGCAGGAACCGCACGATGCGCAGCTTGATGACGAAGTCGTCGATGATCTCCTGCGCCTCGGACTCCGTGATGCGTCCGGCCTCGAGGTCGCGGTCGATGAACACGTCGAGGAAGGTCGACGTGCGGCCGAGCGACATCGCGGCGCCGTTCTGCTCCTTCACCGCGGCGAGGTAGGCGAAGTAGAGCCACTGGACGGCCTCGCGCGCCGACGTCGCGGGGCCGGAGATGTCGTAGCCGTACTCGGCCGCCATCTCCTTGAGCTCGCCCAGCGCACGGATCTGCTCCGCGTGCTCCTCGCGCTCGCGCACGACCTGCTCGCTGAACGGCTGCGTGTCGAGACCGAGCTTGTCGAGCTTCTTCGCGGCGGTCAGGGCGTCGACGCCGTAGAGCGCGACGCGGCGGTAGTCGCCGATGATCCGGCCGCGGCCGTAGGCGTCGGGCAGGCCCGTGATGATGTGCGAGCTGCGGGCCGCGCGCACGTTCGGCGGGTAGACGTCGAACACGCCCTGGTTGTGGGTCTTGCGGTACTCGGTGAAGACCTTCTTCAGGGTCTCGTCGACCTCGTAGCCGTAGGTCTGCAGCGCGCCCTCGACCATGCGCCAGCCGCCGTTCGGCATGATCGCGCGCTTGAGCGGGGCGTCGGTCTGCAGGCCGACGATCACCTCGTGCGCCTTGTCGATGTAGCCCGGGGCGTGCGCCGTGATCCCCGCGGGCGTGTGGGGGTCGACGTCGTAGATCCCCATCTCGCGCTCCTCGGGGAACATCGCGGACAGCGTGTCCCAGATCCCCGTCGTGCGCTCCGTGGGCCCGGCGAGGAACGACGCGTCGCCCGTGTACGGGCGGTAGTTGCGCTGGATGAAGTCGCGCACGTCGACCGTGTCGCGCCACGGGCCGTCGGTGAAGCCCTCCCACGCGGGGACGTGCGCGGTGTCGTGCTGCGCGTCGACGCCGCCCTCCACCGCGCGGCCGCCGCTCGTCGTGCCGGGTGCCTCGGAAACGCTGGTCATCTGGACCTCCCTCGTGCCTGACGCGCGGGTCCGCGCGCCGGCCGGACCCGCCGGCCTCGCGGGGGCCTCGGGTGGAGGCCCTCGGTCGAGGTTCCGACGGGCTCCTTCGCCACCTCCAGGCTAGGTTCGCGCGGCGTCGCGCGGAGGGGTTTCGGGCCGTCCGGGGACCTAGGTCCCGAGCCGGGCGGGACCCCGCAGGAACCGCGGGATCTCGCGGTTCCCTCGCCCCTCGCACCCTGTCGGGACCACCCCTTGTGATGACCTTCACAAGCCCTCGGGACCCGGGCACGACCGCGGCGGCACGCGCCCGTGACGCACGACACGGACGCACGTCACACGCCCGCCCGACGTGCTCGCGGCTTCCGTGTGAGACTGCCCGGGTGAAGCGCACCGTAGGGGTCGAGGAAGAGTTCCTGCTCGTCGGCGACGACGGCCATCCGGTCGCCCGGGCCGCGGAGGCCCTGGAGGCGTCGGGCACCGACGAGAAGGGCGGCGGGACCGGCTCGCTCGAGTCGGAGTTCATGGAGGAGCAGCTCGAGACCGCGACCCACCCGCGTCGCGAGCTCGACGACCTCGCGACGGAGATCCGCGCGGGACGGCAGCGCGCCCAGGAGGCCGCGGACCGCGTCGGCGCCCGGGTCGCCGCGCTCTCCACCTCGCCCCTGCCCTTCGAGGGCACCACCGTCTCCCGCCTGCGCTATCTCGAGGCCCGCGCCGCGTTCGGCCTCACGGCGCGCGAGCAGCTCACGAGCGGGTGCCACGTGCACGTCGCCGTCGCGGACGACGCCGAGGGGGTCACCGTCCTCGACCGCATCGGGCCGTGGCTCTCCACGCTCCTCGCGCTGAGCACCAACTCCCCGTTCTGGCAGGGCCAGGACAGCGGGTACGCGAGCTTCCGGTCCCAGGTCTGGTCCCGCTGGCCGACGTCGGGCCCGACCCGCGCGTTCGGGACGCCCGAGGCGTACCGCGCGGCGGTCGACGGCCTCGTCGCGACCGGGACGATCCTCGACGAGAACATGGTCTACTTCGACGCGCGGCTCTCGTCGCGCTACCCGACCGTCGAGATCCGCGTCGCCGACGTGTGCCTCGACCCCGACACGGCGACGCTCCTCGCGGCCCTCAGCCGCGGCCTCGTCGAGACCGCGGCGCGCGAGGCCGCGGACGGCGTCGCGCCCCCGGAGCTCCGCCCCGAGATCCTGCGGACCGCGTCGTGGCGCGCCGGGCGCTCGGGCCTCGAGGAGGACCTCGTTTCGCCGCTCACCTGGCGTCCCGCCCCGGCGCACGACGTCGTCGGACAGCTCGTCGCGCACGTGCGGGACGCCCTCGTCGACGCGGGCGACCTCGACGCCGTGACGGAGCTCCTCGGACGCCTCTGGTCCGGCGGGAACGGCGCCCAGCGCCAGCGCGCGTGGCACGCGGCGTCCGGCGGGGACCTGCGTGCGGTCGTCGAGCAGGCGGTCGAGGTCACGCACTCCTGACGCCCCGCCGGGGCGCCCGTGGCCGGGTGCCCCGGCGCTCGCTACGGCGCGGTGAGGGCCGCCGCGCGGGCGCGGGCGACGACGTCGTGCACCGTCGCCCCCAGGACGTCCGGCAGCGGCCCGTCCGTCCATGGGCGCCCGTGGGAGACCCAGCCGGTGCGCGTGCCGGCGGCCCGGCCGGCGGCGACGTCGGCGTGCGCCGCGTCCCCGACCATCCAGACCTGTGCGCGGTCCGCATCGGCCGCACCGACGCGGTCCAGCGCGATCTCGAGGAGCCGCGGGTCGGGCTTGTCGACGCCCTCCTCGCCGGACACGACGACGGCGTCGACGTGCGCCCCGACCCCGCAGCGGGCGAGCTTGCCGCGCTGCTGGGGGGACGTCCCGTTCGTCACCACGACCACCAGGTCGCCGTCGACGCGCAGGGCGTCGAGCAGGTCGAGCACGCCGTCGTACGCGCGCACGTGGTCGAGGATGCCGGCGCGGAAGCGGTCGACCGCGGCGGGCAGGTCCTCGTCCCAGCCGAGGCGGTCGACGATGACGCGCGCCACGTCGGTCTTGACGGCGAACCCGCCCTGGTCGGCCGCGACGATCGCCGCGAGGTCGGACGCGTCGCGACCGGCGTGGGCGACGGCGTCGGCCGCCCAGGCGGCGAACGCGTCGTCGCGGCCGACGAGCGTGTTGTCGAGGTCGAGGAGCCAGATCACGCCTGGACCCTAGCCCGGACGACCCCCGCACCGCCGAGACGTCCGCGACGATCGCCCTCGCTCCGACGACTCAGCCGCGGGTGAGTGCCGCGAGCGCGTCCAGCACGTCGCGCGCGACGTCGGCCGGCGTGAGCCGGTACGCCGAGGCCACCTGGTCCCGGGTCGCGTGGTCGAGGAACTGCGCGGGCAGGCCGAGCGCGTGCACGGGCGTGCGGACGCCGCCCTCGAGCGAGCGCTGCGCGAGGAGCGCGCCCACGCCGCCGTCGGCGACGCCGTCCTCGACGCTCACGACGAGGTCGTGCTCGCCGGCGAGCTTGACGAGCGCGCTCGGCATCGGCAGGACCCACGTGGGGGACGCGACGGTGACGTCGACGCCGTGGGCCGTGAGCGTCTGCGCCGCGTCGAGCGCGACACGCGCCATGGACCCGGGGCCGACGATCAGGACCCGGGCGCGGGGGGCCGCACCCTGCGGAGCGATCTTCGGCGCGTCGTCCGGCACGGCGAGCAGGTCCACGCCGTCCACCGTGTCGACGGCGGGCAGCGCGTCCCCGAGCGCCCCCTTCGGGTAGCGCACGACCGTCGGGGCGTCGTCCACGTCCACGGCCTCGCGCAGCGCCGTCCGCAGCGTCTCCTCGTCGCGCGGCGCGGCGAGCCGCAGGCCCGGCACGATGCGCAGCATCGCCATGTCCCACATGCCGTTGTGGCTCGCGCCGTCGTCGCCCGTGATCCCGGCGCGGTCGAGCACGAACGTCACGCCGGCCTTGTGCAGCGCCACGTCCATGAGGACCTGGTCGAACGCGCGGTTGAGGAACGTCGCGTAGACGGCGACGACGGGGTGCAGGCCCGCGAACGCCATGCCCGCGGCGGACGTGGCGGCGTGCTGCTCGGCGATCCCGACGTCGAACGTGCGCTCGGGGAAGGCCTGAGCGAACGGCTTGAGGCCCACCGGCTCGAGCATCGCCGCCGTGATCGCGACGACGTCGGAGCGGCGGCGGCCGATCTGGACGATCTCGTCCGCGAAGACGCTCGTCCAGCCGAAGCGCGATGGCGCGACCGGGAGCCCGGTCTCGGGGTGGATCTTCCCGACGGCGTGGAAGCGGTCGGCGACGTCCTGCTCGGCGGGCGTGTAGCCGCGGCCCTTCTCGGTGATCGCGTGCACGATGACGGGCGCCCCGTACGCCTTGGCCCGCCGCAGCGCGTGCTCCATCGCCTCGACGTCGTGCCCGTCGACGGGCCCGACGTACTTGATGCCGAGGTCCTCGAACATGCCCTGCGGGGCGACGACGTCCTTGAGGCCCTTCTTCAGGCCGTGCAGCCACTCGTACGCGAACCGCCCCGGCGCGCCGGACCGGTTGAGGGTGCGCTTGCCCCACTGGAGGAAGCTCTCGTAGCCGTGCGTGGTGCGCAGCGTCGACAGGTGGTGCGCGAGCCCGCCGATGGTCGGCGAGTAGGAGCGACCGTTGTCGTTCACCACGACGACGAGGCGCCGGTCCTGGCTCTCGGCGATGTTGTTCAGCGCCTCCCAGGCCATGCCGCCCGTGAGGGCGCCGTCGCCGATGACCGCGACGACGTGCCGGTCGGTAAGACCGCGCACGACGTTCGCCTTCGCGATGCCGTCGCCCCACGAGAGCGCGGTCGACGCGTGCGAGTTCTCGACGACGTCGTGGTCGGACTCGGCGCGCGACGGGTAGCCGGACAGGCCGCCCTGCTTGCGCAGCGCGGAGAAGTCCTGGCGCCCGGTGAGGAGCTTGTGCACGTAGGACTGGTGGCCCGTGTCGAACACGAACGTGTCGGTCGGCGACGAGAACACGCGGTGCATCGCGATCGTGAGCTCGACGACCCCGAGGTTCGGACCGAGGTGCCCGCCGGTGCGCGAGACCGAGTCGACGAGGAACGCACGGATCTCGCCGGCGAGCTCCCGCGTCTGCTCGAGGGTCAGCCGTTGCACGTCCTCGGGCGAGGTGATCGTGCCAAGCAGGCTCATGCAGATGCTCCGTTCCGTTCCCGTGCGACCAGCCCGACAACTCTAGGCCGTCCGGGCAGGTGACCTGCGCAGCGGTGCGCGGGGCGACGGGACCTTCACGCCATTGACGCACACTCCGGCGCCCGGCGCACGGACCACCCGTTCGTGGAATCTCACTTCCGCACTGCGGACAACGACGAGCTCCGACCTCGTAGGATGGGGGCATGCGCTTCCTGCCCGGCCAGTCCCCCGCGACCGACCTCACGTACGGCGACGTCTTCCTCGTCCCGTCGCGTTCCGAGGTCGCCTCGCGCTTCGACGTCGACCTCTCCTCCGCCGACGGGACGGGGACCACGATCCCCGTCGTCGTCGCGAACATGACCGCCGTCGCGGGCCGCCGCATGGCGGAGACGGTCTCGCGCCGCGGAGGCGTCGCGATCATCCCGCAGGACGTGCCGACCGACGTCGTCGCCGACGTGGTCGCCGACGTGAAGTCCAAGGACCCCGTCATCGAGACGCCCGTGGTCGTGGGCCCGCACGACACCGTGCACACGGCGCTCACCCTCATCGGCAAGCGCTCGCACGGCGCGGCGGTCGTCGTGGACGACGGCCGGCCCGTGGGCGTGGTGACGGAGGCCGACTGCGCCGACGTCGACCGCTTCACCCAGGTCCACCAGGTCATGACCACCGACCCCCTCGTCCTCGACGCGTCCGTCCTCGACGGCGGTCGCGCCGGGCTCGAGGCGGCCTACGAGCAGCTCCACAGCGCGCGCCTCAAGGTCGCGCCCGTGACGCGCGACGGGGCGCTCGTCGGCGTCCTCACGCGCAAGGGCGCGCTGCGCTCGTCCGTCTACGCACCCGCGCTCGACGCAGCGGGCCGCCTGCGGGTCGGAGCCGCCGTCGGGATCAACGGCGACGTCGCCGCCAAGGCCAAGGAGCTCCTGGCGGCCGGCGTCGACGTGCTCGTCGTCGACACGGCGCACGGCCACCAGGCCAAGATGCTCCAGGCGCTCGACGCCGTGCGCTCCGTCGGCCCGGACGTCCCCGTGGTCGCGGGCAACGTCGTGACCGCGGACGGCGTGCGCGACCTCGTCGCCGCGGGTGCCGACATCGTCAAGGTGGGCGTCGGCCCGGGCGCGATGTGCACGACGCGCATGATGACCGCCGTGGGGCGCCCGCAGTTCTCCGCCGTCCTGGAGTGCGCCGCCGCGGCGCGCGAGCTCGGCAAGCACGTCTGGGCCGACGGCGGCGTGCGCCACCCGCGCGACGTCGCCCTCGCGCTCGCCGCGGGCGCCTCGCAGGTGATGATCGGCTCGTGGTTCGCGGGGACGTACGAGTCCCCCGGCGACCTGCACGACGACGGGACAGGTCGGCTCTACAAGGAGAGCTTCGGCATGGCGTCGGCACGGGCGGTCGCGGCGCGCACCGCGGGCGGGTCGCCGTTCGAGCGTGCGCGCAAGGCGCTCTACGAGGAGGGCATCAGCTCGGGACGCATGTTCCTCGACCCGCAGCGCCCGGGCGTCGAGGACCTCCTCGACCAGATCACGTCGGGGCTGCGCAGCTCCGCGACCTACGCGGGCGCGTCGAGCCTCGCGGAGTTCGCCGACCGCGCCGTCGTCGGGATCCAATCCGCCGCGGGCTACGAGGAGGGCCGCCCGCTCCCGGTGAGCTGGTGACCACCGACCCGGCGGGCTCGCGCCCCGCCGCGCGCGAGCAGCTCGCCGCGCTCGCGCGCGACGGGGGCGCCTGGCCCGAGCCGTGGCGGCACGCCGTCGGCGCCCTGCGCGCCGACGCCCGTGGGGCCGCCGTCCTCCTGCTGTTCGGCGCGCTCGACCGCGTCCCCGCGGAGCACGCCGCGGCCTCGGTGCCCCGCGACCTCGACGTGCTCCTGCTCGCGCGCGCCGCGACGCTCGGCCACCACCCCGGCCAGGTCGCCTTCCCCGGCGGCCGCCTCGAGCCCGAGGACGCGGGCCCGGTCGGCGCCGCGCTGCGCGAGGCCCAGGAGGAGACGGGGCTCGAGCCCGACGGCGTCGACGTGCTCGGGACGCTCGGCGAGCTGCCCGTGCCGGTGAGCAACCACCTCGTCACCCCGGTCCTGGCGTGGTGGTCGCGCCCCACGCCCGTCCGCGCGGTGGACGCCGCCGAGTCCGCGCACGTGTTCCGCGTCCCCGTCGCCGACCTGCTCGACCCCGAGCGGCGCCGCACGGTGACGGTGCGGCGCGACCGCCGGGTGCACAAGAGCCCCGGCTTCCTCGTCGAGGCCGACGGGCGCGAGCACCTCGTCTGGGGGTTCACGGGCGGGATCCTCGACGCGCTGTTCGACCGGCTCGGCTGGACGGAGCCCTGGGACCGGACCCGCACGCTCGACGCCCCGCTCTGACCCGGCAGCGCGGTCGCGTCAGGAGGAGGGCCCCTGCGCCGTCAGACCCTGCGCCGTCGGACCGGAGAGCCGCCTGCCGAACGCGGGGCCGCCCGTGAGCGTCGCCGAGGAGCGGCGCACGACCTCCTCGAGCACGCCGAGGTCGACGGCGTCGAGGTCCTTGACGTAGACGCAGCCCTTGCCGACGGTGTGCGGGCCGAGCCGCTCCAGGAGCGCGGCGTGGGCGTCGACGCCGTCCATGAGGTACACGGTCGTCGCGGCCTTGCGCGGCGAGAAGCCCGCCGCTGCCATGTCGCCCTCGCGACCGCTCGCGTAGCGGTAGTGGTAGGTGCCGAACCCGACGATCGACGAGCCCCACATCCGCGCGGGCTCCCCCGTGACCCGTCCCATCAGCTCGACGAGCCGGTACGCGTCGCGACGCCGGACGGGGTGCTCCACCGCCGCGAGGAACGCCTCGACGTCCGCGCCGCTCGGCCGGGTCATGTTCTCGGTACCCATGCCCCAGTCTCTCGCCGCAAGGCGGCGACGCGCGAGATCGGCACTCCGGTGACGGTTCGGCGATCGTGGCCGCCGATGTCGGCCGGACGTGCCGACCTCGACCGAGCATGTCGATCTCAAGGCGAGATCGGTGCGCCGTCCGGAGACGACGACGGGGCGCCCACCTCGAGAGGTGAGCGCCCCGCCGGGGTGCGCGTGCGCCGTCGGGCCGGACCGGGGTCAGGCGACGAGCGACCGGAGCACGTACTGCAGGATGCCGCCGTTGCGGTAGTAGTCCGCCTCGCCGGGGGTGTCGATGCGCACGACCGCGTCGAACTCGACCGTCGTGCCGTCGGCCTTGGTCGCGGTGACCTTCACGGTCGAGGGCGTGGAGCCGTCGTTCAGCGCCGTGATGCCGGCGATGTCGAACGTCTCCGTGCCGTCGAGGCCGAGCGACCCGGCGTTCTCGCCCGCCGGGAATTGCAGCGGCAGGACGCCCATGCCGATGAGGTTCGAGCGGTGGATGCGCTCGAAGCTCTCGGTGATGACGGCCTTGACACCCAGGAGCGCCGTGCCCTTGGCCGCCCAGTCGCGCGACGAGCCGGAGCCGTACTCCTTGCCGCCCAGGATGACGAGCGGGGTGCCCTGCGCGGCGTAGTCCTGCGCGGCGTCGTAGATCGTGTCCTGCGCGCCCTTGACGAAGTTGAAGGTGTACCCGCCCTCGACGTCGTCGAGGAGCTGGTTGCGCAGGCGGATGTTCGCGAACGTGCCGCGGATCATGACCTCGTGGTTCCCGCGGCGCGAGCCGTAGGAGTTGAAGTCGCGACGCGCGACGCCGTGCTCGGCGAGGTACTTCCCGGCCGGCGAGTCCACCTTGATGGCGCCCGCGGGGCTGATGTGGTCGGTCGTGACCGAGTCACCGAGCTTCGCGAGGACTCGCGCGCCGGAGATGTCCGTGACCGGCGACGGCTCCATGCCCATGCCCTCGAAGTACGGGGGCTTGCGCACGTAGGTCGACTCGGCGTCCCACGCGAACGTGTCGCCCTCGGGCGTCTCGAGCGCGCGCCACCGGTCGTCGCCGGTGAAGACGTCCGCGTAGTCCTTGGTGAACATGTCGCGGTCGATCGACGCGTCGATCGTCGCCTGGACCTCGTCCGGCGTCGGCCAGATGTCGCGCAGGAAGATGGGGTGGCCCGCCTCGTCCCGGCCCAGCGGGTCGTGGTCGAAGTCGAACTCCATGGTGCCCGCGAGCGCGTACGCGATGACCAGCGGCGGCGACGCGAGGTAGTTCATCTTCACGTCGGGGTTGATGCGGCCCTCGAAGTTGCGGTTGCCGGAGAGGACCGACACCACGGCGAGGTCGTGCTCGTTGACCGCCTCCGAGATCTTCTCGTCGAGCGGGCCCGAGTTGCCGATGCACGTCGCGCACCCGTAGCCGACGAGGTGGAAACCGAGCTTCTCGAGGTACGGCCACAGGCCGGCCTTCTCGTAGTAGTTCGTCACGACCTGCGAGCCCGGGGCCATGGACGTCTTGACCCACGGCTTGGCCTCGAGGCCCTTCTCGACCGCCTTCTTCGCGAGGAGCGCGGCGGCGAGCATGACCGACGGGTTCGAGGTGTTGGTGCAGCTCGTGATCGACGCGATCGCGACGGCGCCGTGGAACAGGTCGAACGTCTTGCCGTCCGTGTCCGTGACGCTCACGGTCTTGCGGCCGTTGGGCGTGATGGCGGGCGAGTCGGACGCCGGGAACGACTCCTTCTCCGCCTCGTCGACGAGGTCGCGGACCTCGGGCGCGTAGGTGGGCAGGTCGCGCTCGAACGCCGACTTCGCGTTCGACAGCTCGATGCGGTCCTGCGGGCGCTTCGGCCCGGCGATCGACGGCACGACCGTCGAGAGGTCGAGCTCGAGGTACTCGGAGAACACCGGCTCGACGTAGCTGTCGGAGGCGGGGTCCAGCCACAGGCCCTGCTCCTTGGCGTACGCCTCGACGAGCGCGAGCTGCTCGTCGCTGCGGCCCGTGAGGCGCAGGTAGTCGATCGTCACGCCGTCGATCGGGAAGATCGCCGCCGTCGAGCCGAACTCGGGGCTCATGTTGCCGATCGTGGCGCGGTTCGCGAGCGGCACCTGGGCCACGCCGGCGCCGTAGAACTCGACGAACTTCCCGACGACGCCGTGCTGGCGCAGCATCTGGGTGATGGTGAGCACGACGTCGGTCGCGGTCACGCCCGCCGGGATGGAGCCGTTGAGCTTGAAGCCCACGACGCGCGGGATGAGCATCGAGACGGGCTGGCCGAGCATGGCCGCCTCGGCCTCGATGCCGCCGACGCCCCAGCCGAGCACGCCGAGGCCGTTGACCATCGTCGTGTGCGAGTCGGTGCCGACGCACGTGTCCGGGTAGGCGCGCAGCACGCCGCCCACCTCACGGGTCATGACCGTGCGCGCGAGGTACTCGATGTTCACCTGGTGCACGATGCCGGTGCCCGGGGGGACGACCTTGAAGTCGTCGAACGCCGTCTGGCCCCAGCGCAGGAACTGGTAGCGCTCGTGGTTGCGCTGGTACTCGAACTCGACGTTGCGCTCGAACGCGTCCGAGCGGCCCGCGACGTCGATCTGCACCGAGTGGTCGATGACCATCTCGGCCGGTGCCAGCGGGTTGATGCGCGACGGATCGCCGCCGAGCTCCGCGACGGCCTCGCGCATGGTGGCGAGGTCGACGACGCAGGGCACGCCGGTGAAGTCCTGCATGATCACGCGCGCGGGCGTGAACTGGATCTCGGTGTCGGGCTGCGCGTCCGGGTCCCACGACGCGAGCGCGCGCACGTGGTCGGCCGTGATGTTGGCGCCGTCCTCCGTGCGCAGGAGGTTCTCGGCAAGGATCTTCAGGCTGTACGGGAGGCGCTCGACACCCTCGACGGCGGACAGGCGGAAGATCTCGTACGAGTTCTCACCGACCTCCAGCGTTCCCTTCGACCCGAACGTGTCGACGCTGCTCACTCGTAGCTCCTTCGTGGCGAGACGGTGGCACGGATGCCATGGTTCAGGGGGCTTCGCCCAGCCTACGCCGGGCCGGCGCGCCGCTCAGGCCGGGCCCGGAGGACCGCCCTGGCGGTGGTCGGCGGCTCGTCCACGACCCGCTGCGACCTGCACCGCGACCAGCATACCCCATATATCTTGACGTCAAGATATATGCCCGGCGCGCCCTCTCCCCGCGCCCTCACGGCTCGCGCTCAGAGGTCGCAGTCGCACAGCAGGTTGAGCTCGACGACCTGCTCTCCCTCGTCGGGGCGCGCCCACGCCTCCGCCTCGGCGCGCGACGCGAAGCTCCGGCCGGCGAGCCGCCCGTTCGGCATCAGGACGCCGACGCCGACGACGTCGCGCACGTCGTCGGGCACGGGGACCGCCTGATCCGGCGCGCGACCCGCCACCGGCGTCGCCCCGCTCGTCGTGCTGGTGCTCGTCACGTCACTCACCGTCCCGCTCGTCCGACCGTCTCCCCATCGTCCTCCCGGCACGCGCCTCGGCGCACCCGTTCGCGGAGGCCCGAGCGCGCCGGTGGCATCAGCGCGTCAGGACCGCGACGGCCTCGAGGTGGTGCGTGTGCGGGAAGAGATCGAACGCCCGCAGGGACGCGAGCCCGTAGCCGTGGCCGGCGAGGTAGGCGACGTCGCGCGCGAGCGCGGCCGGGTCGCACGCGACGTACACGACCCGGGACGGCTGCCGGGAGGCGATCGCCTCGACCACGGCGCGGCCGGCGCCGACGCGCGGCGGGTCGAGCACGACGACGTCGGCGCCGGTCTCGTCGCCCGCGAGCACCTGCTCGACGGGGCCGTGGTGCAGCTCCACCCGGTCGAGCCCGTGCGCGTTGCGGCGCGCGTCGCGCACGGCCCGCTCGTCGCCCTCGACCGCGACCACCGAGCCGGTCGCCCCGACGGCCGCCGCCAGGGGCGCGGTGAACAGCCCGGCACCCGCGTAGAGGTCCAGCACGCGCGCGCCCTCGACGTCCCCCGCACCGTCGAGCACCGCGCGCGCCAGCGTGGCCGGTGCCTCGCGGTGCACCTGCCAGAACCCGCCCGCCGCGACCCGGTACTCGTGCTGCCGGTCGCCGAGCACGACACGCTCGGTCACGCTGCGGCGCGCGTTCGGGCGCTGGTCGGGCGAGCCCGACCGCCACGGCTCGCCGTCCACGAGGAGGACCGGCGCCGAGCCGGCCGGAGCGACGAGCTCGATCCGCGTGCCCGGACGCCAGGTGCGCGTGAAGACCTTCTCGCGCGCCGCGAGCTCCGCGACGTCCTCGGTGGCGAGCGGCATGCCGTCCAGCGCGACGACGTCGTGCGACCGGAAGCGGTGCATGCCCGCGCGGCCCGTGCCGTCGGCCACGAGATCCACGCGCGTCCGGTAGCCGAGGCCGCCGCGCGCGGCGTCGCCGGGCAGACCCTCGACCTCTACCTGAGGGTCAACCTCGTCGAGGTCGACCTTCCCGAGCCGACGGAGCTGCTCCGCCAGCACGTCCCGCTTCCAGCGGCGCTGCGCGTCGAGCGCGACGTGCGCCAGCTCGCCGCCCCCGACGCCCCCGGGGCCGGCCTCCGGCCACACCGACGGGACGCGGTCGGGCGACGCCTCGAGGATCTCGACGGCGTCGGCGCGCCAGAACTTCGCGGCGTCCCCGCCCTCCGTGACGCGGGCGCGCACGCGCTCCCCGGGCAGGGTGTGACGGACGAAGACGACGCGACCCTCGTACCGCGCGACGCAGTGTCCGCCGTGCGCGACGGGGCCGACCTCGAGCTCGACCTCGACCTCAGGTCGAGGGTCGACCCGTGCCGACTGTCGCGTCGCCCGCCCCGCCGCGCGACGGGTCGTGCGTCGGCCACCCCGCGCGGCACGGCGGTCGGCGAAGGGGTCGGACGGTCGGTCGGAGGGCACGGCAGGACCACGCGAGGAGGACGGCATGCCCCCAGTATCCCGGACCCGGCCCGACGCACCCGCCGGGACGCCGTTCCGCGCGCGCCGAGGGCCCGCTCCCCCCTCGGGAACGGGCCCGGGTCACGACCGTGGCCGCGCGGGGATCAGTACCCGGTGAAGCGCTGGCGGAACCCCTCGCCCTCGAGCCCGGTCTGCCCCTCGGTCGAGGCGAGCTGCCACGGCACGGACGCCACGACGACGCCCGGCGTGAAGAGCAGGCGGCCCTTGAGGCGCAGCGCGCTCTGGTTGTGCAGGAGCTGCTCCCACCAGTGGCCCACGACGTACTCGGGGATGTAGACGACCACGAGGTCGCGCGGCGACTCTCTGCGGACCGAGCGCACGTACGACAGCACCGGGCGCGTGATCTCGCGGAACGGCGAGTCCAGGACGCGCAGCGGGACCGGGAGGTCGAGCGCCTCCCACTGCCGCATGAGGTCCTCGACGTCCTCCGAGTCCACCCCGACGGTGACGGCCTCTAGCACGGACGGGCGCGACGCCCGTGCGTACGCGAGCGCCCGCATCGTGGGGCGGTGGATCTTGGACACGAGGACGATCGCGTGCACGCGGCTGGGCAGGGCGCGGGCCGCGGCGGCCTCGTCGCCGAGCGCGAGCTCGTCGCGCACCCTGTCGTAGTGCTTGCGGATCGACTTCATGAGCACGAACACGAGCGCCATCGCGAGGATCGCGATCCAGGCGCCGTGGGTGAACTTCGTGATGAGGACGATGACGAGGACCGTCCCGGTCATCGCCAGACCCACCGTGTTGACCACGCGCGAGCGCCGCATGCGTGCCCGCTCGCGGGGCTGGTGCTCGGTGCGCAGCGCGCGCGTCCAGTGCCGCACCATGCCGAGCTGGGACAGGGTGAACGACACGAACACGCCGACGATGTAGAGCTGGATGAGGCGCGTGACCTGCGCGTCGAACGCCCAGATGAGCACGATCGCCGCGACGGCCAGCGTGATGATGCCGTTGGAGAACGCGAGCCGGTCGCCGCGCGTGTGGAGCTGGCGCGGCAGGTAGCCGTCCTTCGCGAGGATCGAGCCGAGGACGGGGAAGCCGTTGAACGCCGTGTTCGCCGCGAGCACGAGGATGAGCCCCGTCACCGCGGACACGACGTAGAAGAGCACGGGCGCCCCGCTGAACACGGTCTCGGCGAGCTGCCCGATCACCGGGTGCTGCACGTAGTCCACGGGCAGCGGCTCCCCGTTCAGCGAGAGCTGCGTGTGCGGGTCCTCGGCGTAGTGCACGCCGGTCGCGCGCGCGAGGAAGAGGATCGACATCATCATCACGGCGGAGATGCCACCCAGCAGGGCCAGCGTCGTGGCGGCGTTGCGCGACTTGGGCTTGCGGAACGCCGGGACGCCGTTGCTGATGGCCTCGACGCCGGTCAGGGCGGCGCAGCCGGAGGCGAACGCCCGGGCCACGAGGAACGCGCCCGCGATGCCGATCAGACCCTGGTCGAACCCGCTCTCCGCCGTGAGCTCGAACTCCGCGCTCTCCGCCGGGCCGAGGTTGCCGGTGACGTACTGGAAGAACCCGACGATCGCCGTCGTGCCGATGGCCAGCATGAAGAGGTAGACCGGGATCGCGAAGAACGTCCCGGACTCCTTGACCCCGCGCAGGTTGACGAGCGTGAGGACGACGACGAGCCCGATCGCGAAGGCCGCCTCGTGGTCGCGCAGCGCCGGGATGGCGCTGGCCGCGTACTGCGCCCCCGACGAGATCGAGACGGCGACGGTGAGGACGTAGTCGACCATGAGCGCCGACGCGACGCCGACTCCCGCCGTCGGGCCGAGGTTGACCGTGGCGACCTCGTAGTCGCCGCCGCCCGAGGGGTAGGCGCGCACGTTCTGGCGGTACGACGCCACGACGGTCAGCAGCACGACCACGACCGCGAGGCCCACCCACGGCGAGATCATCGTCGCGCTGAGGCCCGCGAGGGCGAGCGTCAGGAGGATCTCGTCCGGGGCGTACGCGACCGACGACAGGGCGTCGGACGCGAACACGGGCAGGGCCACACGCTTGGGCAGCAGCGTGTGCCCCAGGTGCTCGCTGCGGACCGGCCGCCCGAGCAGCAGCCGCTTCGCGGCATCAGCGATCTCCGACACGAGGCCACATGCTATGCCCGACGGCGCCCGGTCGCGCTGGTGCGCGCCCGACCGCCCCGCGAGCGGTAGCGTTCGGTGCGTGCACTTCGTCATCATGGGCTGCGGGCGCGTGGGCGCGACGCTCGCCCAGTCTCTCGAGTCGAGCGGCCACTCCGTCGCCGTCGTCGACCAGAACCCCGACGCGTTCCGGCGCCTCCCGGCCGAGTTCACCGGCAAGAAGGTGACCGGGGTCGGGTTCGACCGCGACACGCTCGTGCAGGCCGGGATCGAGGAGGCCTACGCGTTCGCCGCGGTCTCCGACGGCGACAACTCGAACATCCTCTCCGCGCGCGTCGTGCGGGAGACGTTCGGCGTCGAGAAGGTCGTGGCCCGCATCTACGACCCCCAGCGCGCGGAGATCTACCAGCGCCTCGGCATCCCCACGGTCGCGACCGTGCGCTGGACCGCGGACCAGGTGCTGCGCCGCATGCTCCCGTTCGGCGCGACCGACGAGTACCGCGACCCGTCCGGGCGCGTGCGGCTCGCGCAGGTCGACTTCCACCCCGACTGGGTCGGGCGCACCGTCCGCGCCATCGAGGACGCCACCGGCGCTCGCGTGGCGTTCGTCAGCCGCTTCGGCGACGGGGTCCTCGTCACCGACCGCACCGTCCTGCAGGAGAACGACGTGCTGCACGTGCTCATGGACGACGAGCAGGCCGCCGTCGTCGAACGCAAGCTCACCCACGCTCCGAAGGTCGAGGCCGAGTGATGCGCGTCGTCATCGCCGGGGCGGGCTCGGTCGGCCGCTCGATCGCCCGCGAGCTCCTCAGCCACGAGCACGAGGTCATGCTGATCGACAAGCAGCCGGCGGCCATGCGGGTCGCCCAGGTCGCGGAGGCCGACTGGCTGCTCGCCGACGCGTGCGAGCTCTCGACGCTCGCCGAGGCCAAGGTCGAGGAGTGCGACGTCATCGTGGCGGCCACGGGCGACGACAAGGTGAACCTCGTCGTGTCGCTCCTCGCCAAGACCGAGTTCGGGGTGCCCCGCACGGTCGCCCGCGTGAACAACCCGAAGAACGAGTGGATGTTCGACGAGTCGTGGGGCGTGGACGTCGCCGTCTCGACGCCCCGCATCATGACCGCGATGGTCGAGGAGGCCGTCGCCGTCGGCGACCTCGTCCGCATCTTCACGTTCCACCAGTCCGGCGCGGACATCCTCGAGGTCACGCTGCCGCCGACCTCGCCGCTCGTCGGTCACCGGGTCGGCGAGGTGAGCTGGCCCGCGGACACGGTGCTCGCGGCGATCGTCCGCGGCACGCGGCCGATCGCGCCCAGCCAGGACGACACGCTCGAGGCCGGGGACGAGCTGCTGCTCGTCACGGGCGACGAGGCGGACGAGGGTGCCCTCGGCCGGCTCCTCGCCGGCCGGACCGAGGTCGAGCCGACCGCTCCGGACGCGCCCGTCGAGGCGCCCGAGGCCGACGACACCCTCCTCTGACGGGGCGCGCCCCCGCGGTCCCCGGCGCTACGCCGACGGCCGCGTGGCCGCCGCGCCGTGCGGCCGGCGCACCAGGATCCATGTGAGCCACAGGACCAGGGCCCACAGCGGGATGCCCATGACCAGGCGCGCGGTGCCGAGCCAGCCGACGTCGCCGTCGAGGTAGAGCGGGACCTGGACCGCGAGCCGGGCGGCGAACAGGCCGATCCAGAGCCACGTCGCGGCGGTGTACCGGCGCATCAGGGCCCGGTCGGACCGCCAGGCGCGGGCCCAGCGGGCGAACGCGCCGGGCTCGGCGCCGTTCGCGTCAGCAGGTGCTGCGGCCGACGTCGCGGCCCCCACGGGCTGCTCGGCCGAGGCGTCCGGGGCGTCGGCCGCGTCGGGCGACCCCTCCGCCGTCGTCCCGGCCGACCCCGACGCGCCGCCCGCGCCGAAGCCGCTGCGGAAGCCCTCGACCACGAGCCCGACGACCGGCCAGCGCGCCAGGACGGAGACGAGGAGCGCGACGAGGTAGGCGGCGTTCGTCCACAGGCCCCACGCGAAGTAGTCCTGCGCCTCGCCCGAGCGCCACGCCCAGACCACGCCGATGCCGACGCCCAGGAGACCGCCGAACGCCTGCGTGACGGGAGTGCGCTGGACCAGTCGCGCCGCGACGGCGATCAGCGCCGCCGCGACCGAGGTCACGAGCGCCCACCGCAGGTTCGTCGTGGCGACGTAGACGACGACGAAGACGAGGCCCGGGGCGACCGACTCGACGAGCCCGCGCACGCCCCCGATGGCGTCGGCCACGGAGAAGTCCTGCCCGGCGAGCGCGCGGACGCCCCGGGCGCGACCGTCCTCGGGCGCGGCGACGTCGTCGACGACCGTCTCCGCGACCTCGGCGTCGTGAGCGATCCCCTCCGGAGCCTGCCCGGGGCCGGGACGGCCGTCCGCGGGACCGCCGCTCGCGTCGCTGCTGCTCGTCATCTGGTGGCGTCCTCGGTGGCTCGGGATCGGTCGGTCACGGTCCGGGCATGCGGCCCGATCGGCCACCGCACGTCCGCAGGATCGTACGGCACCGCCGCGCGGGCGGGCGCGAGGTCACTCCCCCGGCTTGGCGAGGAGCTCGTAGCGCGGGTTGAAGATGGTGCGGCGACCGTCGACGTCGCACACCAGGCCCTCGACGAGGGCGCGACGGCCGGGCTCGATCCCCGCGATGCGACGACGGCCCAGCCACACGAGGTCCACGACGCCGGAGCCGTCGAACAGCTCCACCTCGACCGTCGGGACGCCCTCGCGCGGACGCAGCACGACCGACCGGAGGACGCCCGAGATCTTGGCCCGGCGGCGGTTGGGGAGCTCGGACACGGCGCGGCAGCCCTTCTGCCGTGCGGCCTCGGAGCGCTCCTCGTCGGCGGCGAGCTCCTCCTGGGAGGCGAGAGCGGTGCGCCAGGCGTCCCGCAGGGTGGGGGCCATGTCAGCGGATCTCCGTGATCTCCGGCCCACGCGTCAGCGGGTCGAACGAGGGCGTCTCCGGCGCGCCGGCGGGTGCCGGTGCCGCCGCGGCCGGCCCCTTGCCCGGCAGGTGCAGGGCGAGGAGGTCGCGCGGCGGGCGCGGGCTCTGGTCGCGCACGACGACGATGTTGGCGAACACGGACTCGAGCAGCCGGGCCTCGGCAGGGTCGACCGCCGCCTTGCCCGTGAGGACGCCGCGGAGAAACCAGCGGGGGCCGTCGAAGCCCACGAACCGCGCGGGGCGCACGCCCGGGCGCCCGTCCGGCGTCTGCGCGGGGATGCGGGCGAGCAGCTCGCGGCCGAACGGGCCGGGGAGGTCGTCGACCGTGCCGCCCTGCTTGGTCACCGACGCGGCGATCTCGCCGCGGATCTCGTCCCAGATGCCCTCCGTGCGCGGCGCCGCGAAGGCCTGCACCTGCAGCCCGGAGCCCGCCACGGCGCACGCGACGCCGGTGATGCGCTGGGTCTTCTTGTCGACCTCCATGCGCAGCTCCATGCCGGGCACGCCGGGCAGCCACACGGCGCCCAGGTCGAGGCGGGGCCCGCGCTCGGGCACCTGGGAGGAGTCGTACGGGCCGCGGGCCGGCTTCGCGTCGGTCGGGTCGGCGACGGGAGCGCCGTCGTCGACCTGCTCGGACGTCGCGCCCGACGGCGCCGACGGCTCGGGCGACTCGGTCGGCTCGGACGACCTGGAGCGACGGAACAGACCCACGGAGGAACTCCTTCACCTGCCCGGCCCTCGGCCGGGACTCCTCGCGGGGCGCTCGCCCCGCGCTGCTTCCACACTAGCCCGCGCAGCGACGGTCGTGGTGCGACGTTCGCTGTGCGACGACGGGCGTGCGGCTCCCGCGCCGGCGCCCGTCCGCGACCTGTCAGGTCGCCGCGCCCCACCCGCCGCTCGACCCGAAGCCGCCCTCGCCGCGGTGCGAACCGGGCAGCCGCTCGGCCTGCACGAACCGCGCGCGCTCGACCTTCTGCACCACGAGCTGCGCGACGCGGTCGCCGCGGCGCAGGGCGACGGCCTCCCGCGCGTCGGTGTTGAGCAGCGTCACCTTGATCTCGCCGCGGTAGCCGGCGTCGACGGTGCCCGGCGCGTTGACGACCGTCAGGCCGTGCTTCGCGGCGAGACCGGAGCGCGGGTGCACGAACGCCGCGTAGCCGTCGGGCAGCGCGATCGAGACGCCCGTCGGGACGACGACGCGCTCCCCCGGTGCCAGCTCGACGTCGACGGTCGTCACGAGGTCGGCGCCGGCGTCGCCCGGGTGGGCGTAGGACGGCACCGGGACGTCGTCGAGGAGCGTGATGAGGACGTCGACGTCCCCGGTCTCGGGCTGGTGGTGGTTCGGCACCCGGCAGAGCCTAATGGTCCGGGGCGGGCCGGGCGAGCACGTCGGGCGAGGCCCCGACTGCTGGGATGATGGACCCATGACGGACCCCGCCGACCGCAGCACGCCCTCCTCGACCCCGGGAACCGCCGGGGCACCCCGCGCCGAGGGCCTGACGTCGTACCGCGAGCGGCTCGTCCCGGGCGTCGGCGGCTGGGCCGCGGCCCTCGGGTTCGCCCTGGTGCTCGGGATCGCGCTGTGGCCCGCGAGCCACGCGATCGCGCTCGGCGTCGGCGCGCTCGCCGCGGTGGCGGGCGTCGTCGCGCTCTGGTGGACCTCCCCGGTCGTCGCGGTGGCGGACGGCGAGCTCCGCGCCGGGCGTGCGCACGTCCCGGCGTCGCTGCTCGGTCAGGTCACGACCCTGGACGCGGAGGCGATGCGCGTCCAGCTCGGGCCCCGGCTCGACGCCCGCGCCTACGTGTGCCTGCGCGCGTGGGCCCGCACCGGCGTGCACGTGGTGCTCGACGACCCGCAGGACCCGACGCCGTACTGGCTCGTCTCCACACGCCACCCGCAGCGCCTCGCGGACGCGGTCCGGGCCGCACGCGCGTCCTGACGGGTGCGGCGCGAGGCGCCGCCAGGAACGGCGAAGGCCGCCGCCCCGGGGGAGGGGGCGGCGGCCTTCGGGCGTCGTGCAGGTCAGGCGGCGCACTCCGAGCAGATCTGCTGCCCGTTCTTCTCGTACGCGAGCTGGCTGCGGTGGTGCACGAGGAAGCAGCTCGAGCACGTGAACTCGTCGGCCTGACGAGGCAGGACCCGGACGGAGAGCTCCTCGCCGGACAGGTCGGCACCGGGCAGCTCGAAACCTTCCGCCGCCTCGGTCTCGTCCTCGTCAACGACGCCCGAGCTCTTGTCGGAGCGACGAGCCTGGAGCTCCTGGAGCGAGTCCTCGCTGAGCTCCTCTTCACTCTTGCGGGGGGCGTCGTAGTCTGTTGCCATCTGTGGGGTCACTCTCCGGAGTATTCGTCGATCGCGACAGTGCTCGCCCGGGACCACCGGCGATGGCCGGTCGTGCCGGGCGGCACAGGTGCGGGGCGCGGGGGCACCCCGTGACGTGTCGTGCCCCGAGGTCGTCGAGGCGTTGCACGCTGGTCAATGCACGGCGCACCGGAATTGTTCCCGGCGGGCCACCGGATTCTGCACCATTTCCGGGAGGGATGCACCCTGTGGCACCCCGCCCGCCCGGTGTCGTTCGTCACGGGCGAACACGGGGTCGTCCGGGCCGGCCGGGCGGGAACGCTTCCAGTCCGCCCGGTCGCGCTCAGGAGTCCGAGTCGGCGTCCACGTCCTCGAGGATCCGGACGAGCCGGGCGACCGCCTCGGGCGGCCCCGCGACGGTCATCTCGCGGTCCGCGGCACGGCCTCGCAGACCCGTCACGCGCGCGCCCGCCTCGTGCGCGACGAGGGCGCCCGCAGCCATGTCCCACGGGTTGAGGCCGCGCTCGTAGTAGAGGTCGAGCTCGCCCGAGGCGACGAGGCACAGGTCGATCGCCGCGGAGCCGAGGCGACGGATGTCCCGCACCCGGGGCAGCACGTCGACCAGCACGCGCGCCTGCGCGCGGCGCCGCCCCGCGTCGTACCCGAAGCCCGTGCCGACCAGGCACTGCCCCAGGTCGGTCTCGGCGTTCACGCGGACCGGGCGCCCGTCCACCGTCGCCCCGGCCCCGAGGCCCGCGGTCCAGGTGCGGCCGTCGACGACGGAGTGCACCGCACCGGCGAGGACGGTCCACTCGAGCGGGTCCGGCGGGCCCACCACGGCGGCGACGGACACCGCGTACGACGCGATCCCGTAGAGGTAGTTGACCGTGCCGTCGACGGGGTCGATGACCCAGGTGATGCCGGACGTGCCCGCCGACGCGCCCTCCTCCTCGCCGAGGATCGCGTCGTCCGGGCGGGCCGCCGCGATGCCGCGTCGCAGGAGCGCCTCGGAGTCGGCGTCCATGCGCGTCACGACGTCCGTGGCCGTCGACTTCGTGGCGGCCACCTCGACGCGGTCGGGGCGGCCGGAGCGGACGAGGTCCCCGGCCTCGCGCGCGAGGCGCTCGGCGAGGTCGCGCAGGTCGGCCACGGTCACGTCGTCGGGCTGTCGGGGGTCGTCGATGAAGAGGCGCACGGGTCACATCCTGCCCGACCCGCGGCGTGCGGTGCGACCCTCCCAGGGGCCCGGGGCGGACCAGCCCAGACGGAGGGAGACGAGGCGGAAGCCGAACACGAGCGCGAGGACCGCCGCCTGGGAGAGCAGGCCGAGCGCGCCGGCCTCCGCGAGCGCGGCGGTCAGCGCGGCGCCCGCGAGCGCCGGGATCGCGTAGAGCTGCTTGTCCTGGAACAGGAGCGGCGCCTCGTTGGTCAGCAGGTCGCGCAGGATCCCGCCGCCGACGCCGGTGATGACGCCCGCGAAGACCGCCGCGAGCGGGCCCACCCCGTACTCGAGGCCCTTCATCGTGCCGGAGAGCACGAAGAGCGCGAGCGCGCCCGCGTCGAGCACGATGATGCTCCGCCGCAGCCGTTCCAGACGTGGGTGCCAGAAGAACGTCACGACGCCCGCGAGCACCGCGACGGCGACGAGCCGCCAGTCCGAGATCCCGACCGGGGGGATCGCGCCGATCAGGACGTCGCGCAGCAGACCGCCGCCGAGGCCGGCGACCCAGGCGAGGACCAGGACGCCCACGAGGTCGAACCGCTTGCGCACGGCGGCGAGCCCGCCCGAGAGCGCCGCGAAGAAGACGCCGCCGAGCTCGAGGGCGTCGCCGGGCACGAGGTCGAGGATCACACCCGGCATCATCCCAGCCGCCCGCACCCGGGGCGCGGACGAGCGCGCGCCGAGTCCGCGGCACACCGCGCGTGCTGCGCGGCTCGCGGGTGGGACGATGGCACCCTCGAGGGAGCGGTGACGCGGTCGTCGCGGTCCGCCGGCCCGGGAGACGGGGTCGCGGCACGGCACCGGCGACCGGGGCGGCATCGGGCGACCGGGCGGCTCCGGGAGCGGCACCGCGAGCGCCACCGGGCGCGGCGACACGGGAGGGTCCATGGACGAGCTGGAGCTGGTGAGACTGCACGAGGACGGGGAGCACCTCGTCCTGCGCGCGCGGGGCGGCGCGGAGTTCACGCTGCCGATCACCGAGGCGCTGCGCGCGGCCGTGCGCCGCGACCGCCCGCACCTGGAGCACCTGCGCGCGGAGGGCGAGCGCAACCTCGCCCCGCGCGAGATCCAGGCCCGGTTGCGCGCCGGGGAGTCCGTGGAGGCGGTCGCCGAGGCCGCGGGCCTCGGGGTGGAGCACGTGCGCCGCTTCGCGGGCCCGGTCGTCGCCGAGCAGGAGTACGTCGTCGACCGGGTCCGCGCGTCCCGCCAGGGGCACGAGGAGGACTCGCCGACGGTCGGGGAGCTCGTCGCGCAGCGACTCGCCGCGCGCGACGTCGAGCCCGACGCCGTGGAGTGGAGCGCCGCTCGCCAGCCCGGGGCGTCGTGGGTCGTGACCGCGGCGTTCGAGGTCGGGACGGGCAGCCGGACGGCCCGCTGGGAGTACGACGCGGCGACGCGCGCGCTCCAGGCGCTCGACGACGAGGCCCGCTGGCTCTCGGGCACCGACGCCCCGCGCGACCCGACGCCCGGCGCCGTCGCGGTGTTCGACGTCGACGCGACGGGGCGCGGCCGGGGGCTCCGTGCCGCTCCCCCGACCCCGCCCGACGACGGGACGGCCGAGCTCCTCGACGACCTGAGCCAGCGCCGGGGCGTGCGCCCCCGCAAGGCCCCGGCCGGCCCCGTCGAGGTCGAGGGTCAGGAGCCGTTCGAGGGGTTCGGGCCGCAGGTGGGGGCCCGGCACGACGAGGACGCGTCGCAGGACGCTCCGGACGACACGGCCGCACCCGCGGGGGCGACCGTGGTCCACCTCCCGACCGTCCGTCCGCTCGACGCGGTGCGCCTCCCGGACCCGGTGCCCGACGACGCCCCGGACGACCCCTCCTCGGGCCCGCAGGACGGCGCGGGCGGCCCTCCTCCGCGCGAGGAGCGCTCGGGCGGCACGGTCTCGGTGGACGCGGACGAGCCGCAGCGCGCGGCGCGGCCCCAGACCGCGCGCGAGCCCCGCAAGGGCAAGAACCGCTCGCGCGCGACGGTCCCGAGCTGGGACGAGATCGTGTTCGGGGCGCGCCCCGAGTAGGCGCAGCGCGCCGGCCGAGGGCACCGTCGCCGGGCGCCTGCTCAGTGCGGCAGGTCGAACGGCAGCCCGTCGGCCGCGGCCTGGCGGCGCGCGACGGCCGTGGTCATGCGGCGCATGTGGTGCCGACGGCACAGCACCTCGTAGCCGATCTCCCCCGAGCCCGCCCCGACGTCCCCGACGACGACCTGGTCGCCCTCGATGACCATGCTCCCGTCGACCGTGCGGGCGTTGTGCGTCGCGCGTCGGCCGCACCAGCACAGCGACTCGACCTGCAGCACCTCGACCCGGTCGGCGAGCTCGATGAGCCGGGCCGAGCCGGGGAAGAGCCGCGTACGGAAGTCGGCCGTGATGCCGAACGCGAAGACGTCGATCTCCGTCTCGTCGACGAGCCGCGCGAGCTGCTCCACCTGCGCCGGAGAGTAGAACTGCGCCTCGTCGCAGACCAGGTAGTCCACCGGGTCCAGCTCGGCCGTGACGAGCGACCAGAAGTCCGTGTCGTCGCGCACCTCGCGCGCGACGACCTCGAGCCCGAGCCGCGACGAGAGCCGGTCGGAGCCGGCCCGGTCGTTGCGGGAGAAGATGAGCCCCCGGCGGCCGCGCGCGGCGTGGTTGTGGTCGAGCTGCAGGGCGAGGGTGGACTTGCCGCAGTCCATGGTCCCGGAGAAGAAGACGAGCTCGGCCATCGGGCGTTCCTTCGCGAGGTCGGTGCGGGTCGGTGCGGGTCGGTCGGTGCGGTCGCGGGCGGCCGCGTCGTGGCGTGGCGCGGGGCGTCGCCGGGGTCAGGTCCCCGCGACGAGCAGCGGGACGCGCATCTCGCGCTCGGTGAGCGAGCCGTGCACGCCGACGAGCGCGAGCGACGCAGGCGTCTGGGTGCGCGAGTCGACCACCGTGGCGCGGCCGCGCAGCGCGACGATCACGTCGCCCGCCGCCGCGACCGCCTCCGGCCGCGGGTCGGGCCCGAGGAGACCCAGGGCGAGCACCTCCTCGCGCTCGAGGACGAGCGCGTCGTCGCCCAGGACGTCGCGCCAGCGCGCCGCGACGGCGGTCGTCTCCCCCGGCTCCGTGTAGACGTGCACCGCGCGCGGCTCGCCGCCGACGAGCGCGACGCCCCGCGCGAGCACCGGGTCCGTGGCGACGTCGCGACGCAGGGCCGGGTCGACGTCGACCATCCCGTGGTCCGCGGTGACGAGCACGAGGGTGCCGCGCGGGACCGACCGGGCGAGGCGGGCGAGCTCGCGGTCGAGCGCCTCGAGCTCGTCGCCCCACTGCCAGGACGTGCTGCCGTGGTGGTGCCCCGCCTTGTCCACCTCGCCCCAGTACAGATAGACGAGGCCCGGCCGGGACAGGGCCCGCACCGCGGCGTCGACGCGCGCCCCGAGTCCCTCGGCGGCCGCGTACGCCCCTCCCCGCAGGGCGGCGACCGTCATGCCGGACCCGGCGAACCGCGCGGGGCCGGTCGAGGTCACGGCGAGGTCCGCCGCGGCGAGCCGCTCGAGCACGGGCGTCTCGCGCTGGAGCTCCGCGGGCGGCGGGGCGCCGTCCCACGACACCATGTTGGCGAGCCCGCCCGTCGCCGGGTTGCGCTGCGTGTACCCGAGCATGCCGGTGCGGCCGGGTGCCGTGCCGGTGCCGAACGCGCCGATCGCGGCGGCCGTCGTGCTGGGGAAGGTCGAGGTGAGCGCCCGCGCGTCGGGCAGGAGCGAGCGGAGGAACGGCGCGTGCCCGGCGCGCTCCGCGAGGTTGACGTGCCCCAGCCCGTCGACGAGGACGACGCACACCCGCTCGGCGCGCGGCAGGTCGAGCGCCGAGCGCGCTTCCTCGCTCCCGAGTCCCGTGGCGGTCGCGAACCGGACGCCGAGCGCGCCCGCCGCCCCGGGGAGCACGGCGGCGAGGCCGCCGAGCCCGAGGTCGGGCGCGAGCAGGCCCGCGGGGAGCGCGGGGGTGGCAGGGGCCTCGTCCGTGCGTGCCTCGCTCACCGGGCGCTGTGCCTCGCGGTGGCGCGCGAGAGGGCGCGCGCGAAGTCGACCGCGGCGCGCACGGCGTCACGACCCTCCGCCTCGGCGCTCACGCGGACGACGACGTCGTCCGGCGTGATCTGCCCCGTGAGCCCGTGGTCGGCGTCGCAGCTCGGGTCCGCGCACCCTGCGGGCTCGAGGTCGACGCGCGAGACCGCGCCCCAGCCGAGCGCGAGCGTCACCTCGAGCGGGGCGGCGCCCGCGCGGTGCTCGTGCGGCTCGGCCACGACGTGCGTGAGCGACACGGACCGCACCTCGGCCAGCGGCACCGACTCGGTCGTGGCGGCGGCGGACGCGGACGGGTTCTCGCTGTCGGCCGGGTGGTCGTCGACGTGCGCCGTGACGAGCCGCGTGGGGGTCAGGACGAGCACGGTGAGGTGCCGGCGCACCTCGGACGCGTCGAACGTCGTCTCCGGGAGCACGAGGTGCGAGACGATCTCCTCCCCCGCGACCGCGAGGTCGAGGACGTCCGCGACGAGCTCCGGGTAGTAGCCGGCGCGGTGGAGCTGGGTCGTCAGGTCGGTCCAGGGGTTCGAGGTTGCTGAGGGCACCCGCGCATTCTCCCATCCGGCGAGCGGCCGCGGCCACCCGCTCGTACCGCCTGGGGACGGACGACCGGACGTCAGCCCGGCA